>CAMBPQ010000011.1 GCA_945869735.1 Planctomicrobium piriforme | reverse complement strand
GCTGAATCACGGTCTCGATGGTGCGGCTTCGCGGCTGCGGCGTGAGGCCGTGTGGGAAGTGCACGAGCCGTGCCGTCTCCCAGCCGGGGTTCGAATAGTCTTTGACGAACCGGTCGTCGGTATATGGGATCGCCATGTTGTATTCGGGTCGCGCCGCTCGCAGCAGGGTCATGTCGTTGACGTCCTCGACCTGTGTCCGGAAGTCATCGACGTGCTCGATGACGTGGCGATAGTCGTCGAGGATCCGGGCGTAGTGTTCAGGTGTCAGGAGCCCCATCGCGTTGGCCGCCGAAATCAGCGCCGGCCGCTCCGACGCCAGGAGCGGGACCGCATCCTCAGGCGTGAAACCGAAGTTCATTACGTCGAGATCAGCGAACGGAAGACCGGCCGTGGCATAGGCCAGCCAGCGCATGTAGCAGATCCGCGTGTACGTGGGGCCGTTTCTGCTGAGGGCGTAGAAGGCGTCGAGCCCATCGAACCACGGATAGAGGGGGTGGCGGCGGGCCTCCTCCATGCCGACTGGGACAACCCGCCAGCCGTGGACCGCGAAGGTTTCTACGTGGAAGTCGATCGTGCGGAGCAGGTCCTGGCGATAGGCCGCCCCGCGGTCCTTGCCTTGCGACTGGAAACCGATGTCCTCGAAGAACATCGCGATCGTGTCCGTGACTGCGGGCATTGCATTCTTCATCGCAACACTATTCCCGATCTCACCGTCTCTGTCCATGCGACGCGGCGGACCATCTACGATGCCTTCTCGTGAGCCACTGATGTTTTCGATCATCGTTCGCGCCCACGGCGATCCCGACCTGATGACCGCGACGCTGCGATCGGCCGCGCAGGGAGCGACGGCGGACTGCGAAATCCTCGTCGTTGGCGACACTGATTCCGCCGCCACCCGACTCCCTCCCGAGATCCCGCCTGACCGCTTCGCCTGGGTGTCTGTCCCAGGAATGCGGCCCGCCGCGGCGATCAACGAGGGCCTGAAGCGGGCCCGTAGTGAGTTTCTGTCGATCCTCGCTCCAGGCGACACGTATTTCGAGGAGACGCTCCGCATCGTGGCCGAGACGGCCCGGCGGCATCCTCGGGCTGGATGCATCGTGGGCGACGTTATGCTCACTGACGTGTCGGGCCGGCCATTCGCCGAGTTCAACGTGGCGGAACGGTCCGGTCGCCGCCGCCAGCGTCACTGTCGGTTTTGCGGGGCGGCTGTTTTTTTCCGGACCGCGGTGGTCACCCGACTTGGCCGGCTCGACGAACGGCTCGACCGCTGGGCCGAGTACGATCTCTGGCTGCGGCTCGAACAGGCCGGCGAGCGATTCCGGTCCGTGCCCCGGCTGCTTGCGTCCCGCCGCAGCTCGGCCACGGGGGATCCGGGCAGCGACTTCACGCATCTGCCCGACGGTGAGTCGCTCGCCGAACTCATGGAGGTGCGACTACGGGCAAACGCCGGCCGGCTCTCCACGTCGTTACTCGCCTGGTACGGCAGCACGGGGGCTGCGGTCGCTGCCGCTGCGAGCGACCCGACCACGCCCGGTTTCAACGCCACGCTCCATCAGGCGGTCGCCGCGTGGCACCGCTGGCACGACGGCAGGCCACTGGGGCCGGCCTGGCGGCTCGCGGTCGCCGCCAAACTTGCAAAGCAGCGGCTCCGCGGCTCGGTCCGGAAGGAGTTCACGGTCAAGCCGCTCGAGCCGCTCGCCATGCGGCGGTTCCAGCTCCTCAGCCGCAAGATCTTCCGCCTTGTGCATCATGCGCCGCGTCCGCTCCAGGTGCCAGCCGCCTACCTGCGGACAGTCCCGCCGGCCGATCCCCCCGTGATCGCGATCGTGACACCGAGCTTTAACCAGGGTCACGTGCTCGAGGCGACGCTCCGGAGCGTGCTCGACCAAGGCTATCCCGCCCTCGAATATGTCGTGCAGGATGGGGGCTCGACCGATGCGAGCGTGGCCATCCTGGAGCGGTACACTCCGCGGCTCTTCGCCTGGGAGTCGGCCGCGGACGGTGGCCAGGCGCCGGCCATCAACCGCGGGCTACGGCGGACGACCGGTGAGATCATGGCCTATCTCAACTCCGACGACATGCTCCTGCCCGGCTCACTGGCCTACGTGGCACGTTATTTCCGCGCCCATCCGGAAGTCGACGTTGTCTACGGCCACCGCGTGCTCATCGACGAAGCCGACGCCGAGATTGGCCGTTGGGTGCTGCCCCCGCACGACGACCGCGCGCTTGCCTTCGCCGACTTCATTCCGCAGGAGACGATGTTCTGGCGGCGGCGGGCCTGGGAGGCGGTAGGCGGTGGCATCGACGAGTCGTTCCGGTTCGCGATGGACTGGGACCTCATCCTCCGCTTCCGCGCGGCGGGCCTGACCTTCCGCCGGCTGCCGCGGTTCCTCGGGGCGTTCCGCGTCTGGCAGGACCAGAAGAGCGTGTCGTGGTGGCTACCAACGGGTCGCCGCGAGACCGAGCGGCTCACCGCCCGCACGCTCGGCGATACGCCGAGTCGTGAACGGGTCCGGCGCGAGATCACGTCCTACGTCCGCCGCCATTGGCTGATCGACAAGCTCTACCTCGCAGGCTTGGTGCGGTACTGACGCACCGCCGGCCCGGACGACGAGCGTCTCGTCGAGCAGGCCACGCTGATCGAGTCGGCCGGCAAGACAACCGTGCTCGAGCAACTCCGCGGCCCTCTGTGGTATTCTCTCATCCGGGCCCACGCAAGGAGAGCCATGAACCGCATACTTGCCTATTTCAGCGTCGCCACACTCACTCTGGCCGTGTGCGCTCCCCTTGCCTGCGCCGAGCATTGGCCGCAGTGGCGTGGGCCGCGTAACGACAGTATCTCCACCAAGCGAGGCATTCCCGACGGCTGGTCGAAAACGAAACACGTGGCCTGGCGGACGCCGTTACCCGGCCGGGCAGGCGCCACGCCCTGTGTGTGGGGCAACCGGATCTTTCTCACGAGCAACGAGGGAGACGATCTCGTGCTCCTCTGCGTGAACACGCGCGACGGCGGGATCCTCTGGAAGCAACGCGTGACCAGCGGCAACCAGGATGCCCGCGCTGGTGAAGGCAACTCGGCCTCCCCTTCCCCCTGTACCGACGGCGAGCACGTCTGGGTGTTCTTCGGCACGGGAATCCTCGCCTGCTACACGGTGGACGGCGTTGAGGTGTGGAAGACCGACCTCAACGAGCGGTTCGGTCGGTTCGATATCCAGTTCGGCATGACGAGCACGCCCGTCCTCGACGGTGATTCGCTCTACCTGCAGTTAATTCACGGGGCCATGAAGCTTGATGACGACACTCGCACGGGCAAGGTGATCCGGCTCGATAAGCAGACGGGTAAGACCGTGTGGGAAGGAGACCGCGTCACAAACGCCCAGTTTGAGTGCAAGCATTCCTACGCGTCGCCCTTTCTGTACCGGCACGACGGTCGCGAGTTCCTCGTGGTGCACGGGGCCGACTGCATCACGGGCCACGCCCTCGCCGACGGCCGGGAGGTGTGGCGGTTCGGCGGCCTCAACGGCCCCTCGGACATGAATCCAAAACCGCACGACCAGACGTTTCGGTTCGTCTCCTCGCCCTGTCTCGCGCCGGGAATGATTATCGTGCCAACCTGCAAGGGGGGACCGACAGTCGCGCTGCGTGTCACCGACGATCTCGTTGGTGACTGCACCGGTAAGAAGTCGGTCGTGAAGTGGATCAGCCCCGTCACGCCCGACGTCAGCATTCCGCTGGTGGCCGACGGCCTCGTCTACCTGTTGCACAAGGACGGCAAGCTCCAGTGCGTCGATCTGGAGACGGGCAAGGACGTCTACTTCGAGCGGACGCATACCGGCCAGCACCGCACGAGCCCGCTCCTCGTCGACGGCCGGCTCTACTACGGTTCGAACGACGGCTGGGTGACGGTGGTGCGGGCCGGCCGCACGTTCGAGCAGCTCGACACGATCGACTTCGGTGAGGCGATCACGGCGTCGCTGCTTACTGCCGACGGCACGCTCTACGTGCGATCGTACGACGCGCTGTATGCGATCAAGGCAGACTGATCGGCACACTGTTCGCGATGCCGCCCTCAGAAAGCCCGGAGGCCGCGGCGATGCGTGCCTGGGCTTCGATGAGTGATCGCCGCACCATGCCGCTGAAAAGGGGTCCTTCGGGGAACTTTGTGGGCGTGGGGTTGCCCATGAAGTGCGCCCGTGGGGTCGCGGGCGAAACGGTGCCGGATTGGTTCACCGGCGGTGACATGCTCGCCGCCGGGGGATTTTGCTACAGGCTGCTCGGGTGGCCGACTGGGGAATTGCTCGTGAGTCGCAAAGATTCCCCGGCGTCTGCGCGTGCCACCCCCGGCTCCTCACGATCGGGAATCGGTTCGATCATCCGTGCAGCTTGCCTCCCGTCAGGAAGCCCCAAGCGTGAACGTGGGGTATCCGGGTCGCATCGAGACGGTGCCGGATTGGTTCGCCCGTGGACGCTCAAAGGCCTGGTGGCTCCCGCTCCACAAAACCCGTCCAGACCACCGATGTGATCGCCCTGCGCCGCGGCCGTTTACCGCTCTGCCCATGAAAACCCCGGATGGACCACTATTGGATGCTCCCAGTAGTCCGTGTATCGCCGGCTCGGGGGCGGCACAAGTCTCGTCGCTGAGGGACGTGGCGATGTGGGAGACACCGCCGATGTCGAGTGACCGCAAAGAAAGCGTGAGCCGTCCGATCCTGCTCGGCTCAGCTTGCGGACACCAGTTCGATGTCGAACACGAGCGTTGAGTTGGCGGGGATGCCGGTCCGCGCCGCGCTGCCATACGCGAGATTCGCCGGGATGATCACCGTTCGCCGCTCGCCCGGCTTCATCTGGGCGACGATCTCGTCCCAGCCCGCGATCACCTGCCCGCGGCCGAGCGTAAACGCGAACGGCTGCCCCCGGTCGCGGGAACTGTCAAACTTCGTGCCATCGACGAGCCAGCCGGTGTACTGCGTGCGGACCGTCTGGCCCGCCGTCGGTGCCACGCCTGTGCCCTGAGTCAACACGCGGTAGTGCATGCCGGAGAGCGTGGTCGTGAAGTCGTTGAAGCTCGTCCGAAGCGCCGCCACCCGCAGCGGGCCCGTCACCGTTGAGAAGGTCTGTGTGCGGCTGCCGACCTGCGCGAGGAATGCGGGGCCGTTGGCGTTGCCACCCGCGAAGCCCTGCGTGCCGACAAACCCGTCGATCCGGCCGTCACCGTTGCGGTCGATCCCGGCTGCGAAGGCCGCGGCCCGCGCCTGGGAGAGGCCGGCGAACGCAGCGAAACTCGTCAACTGCTGGTTTGCCGCAGCTCCCACACGGCCGTCGTAGATCTCGGTGCCCGGGCCGCCGGCGGCCGACGACACGACCGGGTCGTCGATCGCATCGGCGTTCAACCGGCCCGCGGTCAACGACACGCCGCCACGGAAGGCGGTCGAGAACGGCGCGATGGTGTCAACGACCCGCGGCGCCGCCCTCGAGATGTCATACACCCGCACCTGCGGCGCCATGCCCGGACCGCTGCCCATGACGATCTCGACCTTGCCATCGGGCCTCGAGGCATCGACGAGCCTGCCGTCGGTGAACGTGCCCACGTCGGCCACGGCAACAGATGCACCGCCGAGGAAGTTGGCTGAGAACGGACGGAACGTCCGATACGGCACGTTCGAGATCGATTCGCCGAAGGAGGGCGCTCGATAGACGTTCACGAGGCTCAGGCCTCGCGAGACCGAGGCGACGATGTCGTCGTGGCGGTCGCCATCAACGTCGCCACCGGCAACGTCGATGCCGCCGCGATAGCCCGGGCCGAACGGCTGGATACGGAAATTGGTCAGCTCGCGCAGCGTGGTCACACTGCCGGAGACCTGCTGCTCGAAGAGACGGATCTCTCCGACGCGGCCCGGACCCGGTGCGGCCAGGATCTCAGCTGTGCCGTTACGGTCAACGTCGGCCATCGCCACGCGGACGCCGCCCCGGAACGCCTCCTCAAACGCCAGTGTCTGGGCGACGATCGCACCGGTCTCGGCATCCATCAGCCGAATGAGTGGCGTGCTCGCGGGACCGATGTCGGAGCCCACGGCGACGAGCGTCGAGGCGAGCACCTGCCGCGGTTCGAGCACCTCGACCCGAAGCCGATCGCGGCCGGACGACGTCTTTCGGGAGCGGTGATGAGCCGGCATGATTCTTCCAGAAGAGCGCGGCGGGCGAAGGGCAGAAGGCAAAACAACGCCACCAGCCAGTACGTCAAGAGATAGCCTGCGGTTCGTCCTCGGGCAATCCGCCGGTATTTTTCGTCATTTCAGCCGCAGTGGCTCGGGCATGAAGGTGACAATCGGAATCAGGAATGAGGCAATCCCCAGGGCCGTTCGCAGGGCCCCGAGCGGCTGCCCATCGTCGCGGATGGGCGGGTGATCGACGCCCATCAGCGTCACGATCACGAGCATCACGACCCAGTTGTATTGGCCGAAGGCGATGACCGCGGCGATCGCCGCCATGAGCACGCCACGGGCTACCCAGTCGCCGTAGCGACCGAACACCGCCCGACTGATGTGGCCGCCGTCGAGCTGGCTGATGGGAACCATGTTGAGGCCGGTCACGAGTAGACCGACCCAGCCCGCCATGAAGAGCGCGTTGGGGGCGACCGCCACATCCGGCGGTAGGTCGGGCCGCACGGCCGCCTGCACCCAGCGGGCCAGCGGCGCAAGCGTGAAGGGATTCGACGCATCGTCCGCGCCGGTGAGCATGCCCCAGGCGAGGATCGGCACCGCGACGACGAGCCCGGCGAGCGGGCCCGCCAACGCGATGTCGAAGAGTTGCCGCCGGTTGGCCCGGCCGCCCTCCATGCCGATCACCGCACCGAGTGTGCCCGTGAGGAGCACGGGCACCGGAATGAAGAACGGCAGCGTCGCCGGGATGCCGTGGAGCCGGGCGGCGATGAAGTGCCCCGCCTCGTGCGCCGTCAGCACGGCCATCACGGCGACCGTGTAGGCCAGGCCGCGCGGCCAGTGGTCGGCGATTTCGTCGCCAATCTCGTCCACACCGAGCACCAACGGCTGCCAGCCCACAGCGCCGGCGGCGAATGTGGTCAGAGCAGTGAGCAGATAGAGTAGCGCCTGCAGCCGAATCCGTGGTGATCCAGGCGACCGCAGCAGCGTCTCGAGTTCGGCGTCGTGATGGTGCGGGGCGTGCTGCATCAGGAGAGACTCTAGAATACAGATTTCACGTCGCATCTGATACGATTTGAGTGGTCCTGCTCCATCACTACCAGCACGAGGTTTCCCGATGCGACCCTGCCTGTCTTCCCTTTCCATCCGCGGAATCGAGGTGGTCGCGGTCGCCCTGCTCTGCGGAGGAACGGTGAGCCGCGCGGCCGGCCAGCCGGAGGTAATTGCCGTCGTTGCCAGCGATGGCTATGCCGAACTCCGTGACCAGCTCACGTGGGTTGGCGAACAGGTGGGCAACCCCACGCTCGCCGGCTTCGCGGAGTCGTTCCTGCTGCTGGCGACGCAGGGCAAGGGGTTGGCAGGGCTCGACGTGAAGCGGCCCATCGGCGTGGTCGTCACCACGGAAGGAGGCCCGCTGCCGTCGGCGCATGCCTTCGTGCCCGTGAAGGATCTCGGCAAGCTCCTCGAGGCGATCCGGGGCATGACCGGGCCGGTCGAGGAGGTGGATGGCGTGCGACGCATCGCACTCCCCGGTGCCCCGCTCGTCACGATCTCCGAAAAGAACGGCTGGGCGATCATCTCGCAGGAGGGGGTGACCGCCGGGATCGATGATCCGCTGCCGCTGATCGGTCCGGTCGTGAAAGACTATTCGCTCGGCATCGAACTCTTCCCGTCCCGCATGCCCGACGAGATGCGTCAGCGGCTCAAGGGTCTGCTCGACGAGGCCGCGCGAACCGCCGCGGCGCAGGGGCAGGCAATGGATGCCGCCCCGCTGGCAGCCGTGATCGACAACCTCGATGACGTCGAGAGACTCCTGTTCGGATTCGCCGTCGACAAAGACAAGAATCTCATGCTCCTCGACACGACTGCCGTGATGGCACCAGGCTCCGCGGCGGCGGACGTCTGGACGGATGCCGCGAAGGCGACGGCCACGGTCGGCTCGCCGGCCACCGCTGACGGGAAGCCCGCTGCGGTGCGCGGCCACTACGCCCAGGCCGTACCCGCGGCTACCCGCGCGGTGATCGAGGCCGGGATCCTCGGCGCCCTGGCGTCGGGTGGAACCGATCCGATGGCGACGACGCTTGCCGGCCTCGCCAGCGACATGGTCGCCGCGATGCTCGAGACCGGAAGTGTCGATGCAGGCATGACACTCGACACGAGCGCAGCCAACGAGGAGCAGCCGCTGCCGGCGTTGACCGTCGGCATGCGAATCAAGGACGGGGCCGCGCTCGAGAAGAAGGTCAAGGAGCGGCTCGCCGCCAAGGACAGTCTGCCGGCGAATGTCACCGTACAATTCGACACCGGCAAGCAGAGCGACGCCCGGCTCCACGAGGTCACCATCGACGTGTCGGGCACGCCTGTCGCCAAGCAACTCGGCGACAAGGTCACGCTCACACTCGCAGTCCTACCGCAGTATGCCTACCTGATGGCAGGCGGCAACGTGCCCAAGCGGCTGGCGGCCGTGATGGGCGCCGGCGGCAAACCCCTTCCCGATTCGAAGCCAATCAGCGGCGTCGAGTTGTCGCTTGCGAGCCTGATCGACTACGCGGCGAAGATGACAAAAGCGTTCAGTCCCGATGATTCGCAGGGCGACATGCTCCGCGAGGTGGCCGAGGAGGCGGCGGTAAAGGACACGACGCAGGTGCGGTTCTCAGTGCAGCCGGTCGCACGCGGCGTCACGATTCGGCTCTCAGCCGATGCCGGCGCGATCCGGACGATCGCCGCTAGTGCGGCGGTGCGGCAGGGCGCCGCGCCGGCGCCGATGCCGCGGCCCCGCCCCCGTGCCGAGCGTGCGCCCGCCGACGGGTCCCCTGCGCTCACGCCGTGATGAGCTCTTTTCCAACCCCAATCTGATTCCTTTTTATGATCGCCTCCATGACCACCGCCACGGGCGGCTTCCGCCACGAGATCGCCGGAGCGAGTGTCGCCGCGCTTGCCAAGCAATACGGCACGCCCATCTACGTCTACGATGCGGAGACGATCCGCCGTCGCTGCCGCGACCTGGCGGCCTGGGACACCGTGCGGTTCGCACAGAAGGCCTGCTCCAACCTTGCAGTGCTCGACCTCATTCGCCGTGAGGGTGTGCTCGTCGACGCCGTCAGCACCGGCGAGATCCATCGGGCTCTCGCCGCTGGCTACCCGGCCCATGCCGCCCACCAGCCTGGTCCCGACGGCCTGCCGCCGGCGCAGCCGATCGTCTATACGGCCGACATCTTCGACCGCGACAGCCTCGAAGCGGTCGTCAAGCACGGCATTCACGTCAACTGCGGCTCAGCCGACATGCTCGAGCAGTTGGCCGAGCGGATGCCGGGGGCGGATGTCACGCTGCGCGTCAACCCAGGCTTCGGCCACGGCCACAGCCAGAAGACCAACACCGGGGGTGAAGGATCGAAGCACGGCATCTGGCACGAGGAGATCCCCGATGTGCTCAGGCGTGCCGAGTGGGCCGGGCTTGCCGTCAGTGGCCTTCATATGCACATCGGCAGCGGCACCGATCTTGTGCATCTGGCGGAGGTGGCCGAGGCCCTCGAGCGGGTGGCGATCGAGGTCGGCCGGTCGCTTACGATGGTGAGCGCTGGCGGCGGACTGCCGGTGCCCTACAAGCCGGGCGAGGTCCATGCCGACCTCTCGGGTTACTTCACGCTCTGGGATGCGACGCGAAAGCGGCTCGAGGACCGGTTCGGCCACCGTATCCGGCTCGAGATCGAGCCCGGCCGCTACCTCACGGCTGAATCGGGCTCGGTGATCACCGAGGTCCGCGCGATCAAGACGCAGGGCGCGAGAAAATACCTCCTCGTCGACGCGGGCTTCAACACGCTCGCCCGGCCGGTGCTCTACGGCTCCTACCATCCGATGAGCCTCTGCCCGCAGGACGCGGCCCCGCGTGGCGCTGCCGAAGAGGTAGCGGTGGGCGGTCCTTTGTGCGAGTCGGGCGACATCTTTACGCAGACCGATGGTGGCTTCGTGGCCACCCGCAGTCTGCCCGCGGCGGCAGTGGGCGACCTGCTCGTAATCGAAATCGCCGGCGCCTACGGGTTTGTGATGGCGAGCAACTACAACTCGAAGCCGCTGCCGGCCGAAGTGCTCATCGACGGCACAGCGCACAGGCTTGTCCGTGCCCGGCAGACGCCCGAGGATCTCGTCCGCGGCGAGTGCGTCTAGATCGCATTCGGAAGATCTGGAGCGACGACTTGGCGCACCAGGGGACGAGGCACGGGGGTCGGCGAACGCTCGAGGAGCCTTGGGCGTATCCTCGCCCCGGCGACGAGACTTTTGCCGCCCCCGTGCCGGCGATCCATCAAAGTCGTGTACGTCTCGCCCCGGCAAACCGACCTTGCAGATGGCCGCCGGTTTCGCGATTCTCCCCGGCCCTGGAGGCCCCTTCATGCTCATCTCATACCGCCACCAGTTCGCTTTCATCCACGTGCCCAAGACGGCTGGCTCGAGCGTGACCGGCGCGCTCTCTCCGCATGCGGACCACAGCCAACACTACTGGGCCAACCGTTGGCTCGCGCGGATCGGCATCCAGGTCAACCATTACGCACCGTATCGCCTGCGGAGGTTCCGCCCCCACGCATCGGCCGACACCCTCCGACGGCACCTGCCCGGCGAGGTGTTCGAGTCGCTGTTTAAGTTCGCCTTCGTGCGGAACCCCTGGGATCTGATGGTGTCGTATTTCCACTTCCTCCGTGCCTCCTCGGACCACGCCACCCACTTCAGCCATCGCCGCCGCCTCGCCACACGACTACCCGATTTCGAGGCCTACCTCCGTTACGAGATCCGGCGCGGGAAGATCTCGCAGACGCGGATGCTCTGCGGCCCCCGCGGTCGGCTGCTGGTCGACTTCCTCGGCCGCTATGAAACGGTGGCCTCGGACTACAACCATATTTGTCGGCGGATCGCCATCGTGGCCCCGCTTGGCCACGTAAACGCCAGCTCCCGGCGCGACTATCGCGAGTATTACAGCGATCGGCTCGCGGCCCTCGTCCGCGACCACTTCGCGGAGGATATCGAGCGGTTTGGCTACGACTTCGACGCGGGAGACTCGCAAACCTCTCCGGACGCCAGCCTGCGCCAGCCTGCGCCGGGCGGCCTGATTCACGGGGCTGTTTCGATTTTGACGGCCGGCCCGGGCCGGCTACGATACTCCTGGTAGAGATCTCCGCCCCACCCTTCCGATCATATTCATCATGGCCAAAGCAGGACCCCGCAAGAAGCTTCCCAAGGAACTCGCGGTCATCAACGCCGACAACTGCACCGGGTGCGAGTCGTGCCTCGAGGTCTGTCCTGTCGACTGCATCATCAAGCTCCAGCAGTACGACAAGTTTCAAAACCTGCAGAGCTGGTGCGAGATAGACATCGAGCGGTGCGTGGGCTGTGAGGTGTGCGTGCACATCCCGGGAAAGAAGTCGAATCCCTACGACCTCAAGGTCTGCCCCTGGGACGCGATCGAGATGGTCCCCACGGAGCAGGTGGCCGAGGTGGTGGCCCAGATTGGCGGCCCGCCGGAATACGTCGAGCAAAACTGGGACCGCCTCGTGAACACGGCCCAGCATCTGGCAGAGCTGAAGATGGCTGCGGGCTGAGTGGCCCGTGCCGCTCGCGGATAGAGCCATTCTTGGCCTCCGCACGCTCTGCAGGGAGGCCGTTTTGACGGCCGCGTCCCGATCGCATACAACGGAACATCTGTACACGTTCTGTCCATGATGCCACCGGAGCCCACCGATGCCTGCCTCTAGCCCGGCGATCGACGATGACTTTCTTGCCCACGTCCGGCTATCGTGCGTGCCGGGGATCGGCGGGAGGCTTCGACACATGCTCTTGGAACGGTTCGGCTCGCCGCAGGCCGTGTTCGCCGCGAGTCCCCGGGAGATCGCCTCGGTCGGCAGGATCGGGCCCACGCTCGCGGCGAAGATCCCGGCGCTCGTGGCCGACCGTACGGCCGAGGAGGTAATCGATATCTGCCGCAACCGTGGCGTTGCCATGCTGATTGAGGGCGCGGAGAACTACCCGGCGCTGCTCTCGCGGATCGACGACCCACCGGGAGTGCTCTTCGTTCGCGGCGGCTTCGAGCCGTGCGATGCCCTCGCGGTCTCAGTCGTCGGCGCTCGCCATGCCACACCCTACGGCAAACGGGTAGCGTGGCAGATCGCCGGCGGCCTCGCGCGGGCCGGCTATACCGTCGTCAGCGGGCTGGCCCGCGGCATTGACGCTGCAGCTCACCGCGGTGCGATCGACGCCGGCGGCCGGACCATCGCGGTGCTCGGCACGGGCGTGCTCACTATGTACCCTCCCGAGCATGCCGACCTCGCGACGGAGGTCATCGCCCACGGTGCCTTGGTGAGTGAAGCGCCACCTTTTTCCGGGCCGCATGCCGGAGCATTTCCCCAGCGCAATCGGATCGTATCGGGGCTGTCGCTCGGCACGGTGGTCGTCGAGGCGGCTGATCGGTCAGGGGCGCTGATCACCGCGCGACTGGCGGGCGAGCAGGGCCGCGAGGTCTTCGCGGTGCCGGGCCAGATCGACTGCCGCATGGCCCGCGGCTGCCACAAACTCATCCGTGACGGGGCCCGACTGGTCGAGAGCATCGATGACATCCTTGAGGAACTCGGACCGCTCTTCGAGACGACGACCACCGCCGACGGCCGCGAGGTAAAGTCACCGGCGGAGCTACAGCTCGGCGACGTCGAGCAACAGGTGCTCGCGGCGGTTGACGCCCATGGGGATCACGCCGCGGTCGATATCAATGAACTCATGGCCGCCAGCGGCCTGGCGGCGTCGCAGGTGCTCTCCACGATCGGCGTGCTGGAAATGCGGCGGATCCTCCGCCGGCTGCCAGGTAACCGGGTCGAACGCGCGTAGGCCACCCGTCGCCGAGGCAAGGTAGCCCCGGCTTCTCCGGCGGACTCAGACCGCGTAGACTCTCAGGCATGGATACTGCTCTTCTCAATCGCTCTGCATCGATCCGGGCCCGCCTCCTCCAGCTTCGAGACTCTCTTTGACTGGGATGGACGCAGGCAATCCGCCCAGAAACTCGAAGGGGCGATGAGCGAGGGCGACTTCTGGAACAACTCCGAGAAGGCCCAGGCCACCGTCGCCGAGCTCAAGGGAATCAATTCCATCCTCAAGCCGCTCGAAGAGGCACTCGCTGTCGGTGCCGACCTTGAGGCACTCGAGGACCTAGCCCGCGAGGAGGTCTCGCTCGAGCCGGAACTGGCCGCTGAGGCCGACCGTCTCGAGAAAATGGTCGATGCGTTGGAACTCGCGTCGCTCCTCTCCGGGGCGCACGACTCCTGCGACGCCCTGGTCTCGATCCACGCCCGTGACGGTGGCACCGACGCTAACGACTGGGCGGAGATGCTCCTGCGGATGTACTCGGCCTGGGCGTCGAAGCACGACTACTCGGTTGAACTGCTCGACCGCCAAGACGACGCCGTGGCCGGCATCCAGAGCGCCACGGTCGCCATCAAGGGCCCCCAGGCCTACGGCTACCTGAAAGGGGAAACCGGTATCCATCGGCTCGTCCGCATCAGTCCTTTCAACGCTGAAGGCAAACGGCAGACAAGCTTCGCGGCGGTCGATGTGGCCCCCGAGATCGCCGATGACGACACAGAGGTCGAACTCAAAGACGAGGATATCCGCGAGGACGTGTTCCGCGCCAGCGGTGCCGGCGGTCAGCATGTCAATAAGACATCGAGTGCGATTCGGATGACGCACTTCCCCACGGGCATCGTGGTGCAGTGCCAAAGCGAGCGGAGTCAGCACAAGAACCGGGCCACGGCCATCAAGATGCTCCGCGCTCGGATCGCGAGGCTTCAGGAGGAGAAACGCGAGGCTGAGCAACTCGCCCGCTACAAGCAGCAGCCCAAGACGGGCTTCGGATCACAGATCCGCAACTACTTCCTCCACCCCGACCAACGGGTGAAGGACCAGCGCACGGGCCACTACGTCGGCAACTTCCAGAGCGTGCTCGACGGCAATCTCGACGGCTTCTTCAACGCTTATCTCCGCTGGAAAGCCTCGGGATCGGCCCCCACGGCCGACGACGAAGCGTGAGGCCCGCTGGACTGAGAGGTCCCGGCGGGCTACAGTTGATGCTCTCCCAGCGGTTCACCAAGGATATCCATGGCGGAAAAAGAACAGGCACTTGAGGTCGAGGGCGTCGTCACGCAGGCTCTTGCCAACACGCGGTTTCGCGTGCAGATCACGGGTGGGCATATCGTCAACGCCCACGTCGCCGGTCGGATGCGGAAGAACTTCATCCGTATCGTCCCCGGCGACAAGGTGAAGGTCGAACTTTCCCCCTACGACCTCACCAAGGGGCGGATCACGTTCCGCGAGCGGTAGTTTCCCGGAACGGACCGCGAGAGCGCATTCAACTGTGGTGGATCACCGGCTTGGAGCGGCAAAACTCTCGTCGCTGAGGGCCTCGGCGGCCCGACGCTCCTCGAGCGTTCGCCGACCCCCTTGCCTCCCTCCTCCAGGGTGCCATCTCTCCGCTCCACCACAGGCAGATGCGCTCTATCTGCCAGGAAGCCCAACGGCGCAAGCCGTGGGGACGGAACCATCCTCGACGCAGCCGCACCGCTCATGCGGTTCCGCATTCTGAATCAAGACGGTGGGGCAACGTGTTCGTCGGTCCCGGCGTCGTTCTTTTTCTCAAGAAACTGCTTGAGATCACCAAACGTTCGGAGCGGCTCCTTGCCCTCCTGCATGGCTTTCGAGATCGGCGCCGCCGGCTTCTTCGGGCCAGCCGCCACGTAGGTCCGGGGTTCCGGCTCCCGCGGGGGCCGATCCCGCCGTTGCGGACGACCTCCGCCCTTCGCCGGCCGTGCGGGCCGACCGCCCCCATCAGCCGGTGCACCGGTCGCCGGGGGAGCGGACTGCCGCTGTTCGGCCCGCCGAGCCTTGTGCTCCTTGCGGGTATCCTCCCGGCGCTGCTGCCGCTCCCGTTCGACGGGCGGGATCATCGTGAGCGCCACCCGGCGACGGGCCTTATCGAGTTCCAGCACCCAGACCTGCACGATCTGGCCGACGCTAACGAAGTCATGCGGGTCGCGGACGAACTGGCTCGACAACTGGCTGATGTGCACCATCCCGCTGTCGTGAAGCCCGATGTCGACGAACGCACCGAAGTCGACCACGTTGAGCACTGAGCCCAGCAGTTCCATCCCCACCGCCAGATCCTCGAGTTTGAGCACGCCCTTCTTGAAGAACGGCTTTGGCAGATCCTCGCGGGGGTCGCGGCCCGGGCGAGCCAGTTGCTCGAGAATGTCGGCCAGCAGGAGCCGTCCCACGCCAAGCTCGTGGGAGAGGGCGACAAGATCGACCGCGGCCGCCTTTTCCGCGAGGGACTTGGCCTCCTGTTGGCTCGCAAGGTCGGCCGGGCTGCCACCGAGCCGCTCTAACACCTTCTCAGCTATTGGGTAACTTTCCGGGTGGATCCACGTCGCATCGAGCGGATTGGTGCCTCCCGGGATCTTCAGAAACCCGACGGCCTGCACGAACGCCGCCTCGCCGAAGCCGGGCACTTCGAGAAACTGCTGCCTCGAGGTGAACGGTCCGTTCTTGGTCCGCCACTCGTGGAAGTTTTTTGCGGTCGACTGATTGAAGCCGGACACCCGCCGCAGGAGCGCCGGGCTGGCCGTGTTGACGTCGACGCCCACGTAGTTCACGCAGCTCTCCACCACCTGGTCGAGCGACGCATGGAGATGCCGCGCCTTGACGTCATGCTGATAGAGGCCCACTCCGATGTTCGCCGGCTCGATCTTCACGAGTTCTGAGAGCGGATCCTGCAAGCGGCGGCCGATCGAGATTGCACCACGAATCGAGGCCTCGTGCGTTGGGAGTTCCTCACGGCCATAGGCGCTGGTCGAGTAGACGCTTGCGCCGGCCTCGTTGACGATCGCATAGCCCACGTCGAACTCCGCGAGTTCACCCGTCACCAGTTCGGCCACGAGCGTCTCAGTCTCCCGGCCGGCGGTGCCATTGCCGACGGCGATCACCCCGCACGAGTGGCTCTTCACCAGTTCCAGGATCTTCTGCGCCGAGGCTGCCCGCTTCTCGTCCTTGCCGACGACGTGGAGCACCGCGTGCTCCAGTGGCGTGCCGCACTCGTCGATCACCACCGCCTTACAGCCGCTCTTGAACCCCGGGTCGAGGGCCAGCACTCGGCGGCCTGGCACCGGCGATTGGAGCAGCAGGTTGCGGAGGTTGCGGGCGAAGACCTGCACGGCGTGCGACTCGCAGACCTCGGTCATCTCCCGCCGGACCTCGCGTTCGAGGCTCGGGAGGATCAGCCGGGCGAGTGAATCGCGGACACAGGCCCGGAGAAAATCAGCGTGCGGGTGGCCCGCTGGCACGAGCAGTTCCTCGGCCGCGGCCTGCATCTCCGCCGCCGGCCCCTCGACCCGCACCTTCAGCAGCCGCGCGCGTTCGCCGCGGTTGATCGCCAGCAGCCGGTGGGGCGGCACCCGCTGGATGTGCTCGCCGTAGTCAAAATAGTCGCGGTAATGCTTCTCGTCCTTCGAGAGCGCCTTACCGGCCGTCTCAACCCGCTGACTCTTGAGATGAGCCGCGCGGTAGAGAATGTCGCGAAGCCGCTGGCGGACATCGGCACGTTCGCTGAACTCGTGGGCAATGATGTGGCCGACACCGAGCAGCACGTCAGCGACGGCGGGCACCTGAGCGTCGGCATCGACGAAGTCGGCCGCCCGGGTGTCGAGATCGGCGGCGGCTTGGTCGGTGGCCAGAATCTCGCGGGCCAGGGGCTCGAGCTTCCGCTGCCGGGCGACCTCGGCCAACGAGAGTTTTCGGGCCTTGAACGGCAGGTAGAGATCCTCGAGTTGCTTGAGGCTCTCTGCGGTGGCGATCCCCGCCTCCAGTTCCGGGCTCAGTTTTCCCTGCCCTTGGATGGTCCGGAGGATCGTCTGCTTCCGGTCGGCGAGTTGCCGCGCACGGGTCACGCACTCCGCAATCCGGCGCACGCCCTCCTCGTCGAGACCGCCAGTCTGATCGCGGCGATACCGCGTGATGAACGGAATCGTGTTGCCGTCATCGAGCAGTTCGACCGTCGACTGCACCCCCGCGACGGGGAGCGCCAGCCGCTGGGCAATCTTTCCCAGGTCGATGACAGCAGTAATCGCCGTGGATGCCATCCGACTCGCGAACCAAGGGTGATCAAACACTCCGGCCGCGCAACTCTCCTCCGCGGTCCACGTCGCCCGCGCGTGCACGGGGGCGGAGAACGATGGACTTGGAAATCAGATGGAATCTAGGTTGCCTGCCCGATCGATGTCAAACGGCCACGGTAACCCCCTCCCCCGCCCTTCCCCCAGTCTGCCGTCTTTTCCCAGGCTGTGCGGCGGTTGGCATGCCCTTGACCCGCTGTCGCGAACTGACCTATTCCCCGCATGTCGCGCGGGATCTGGCCCGAGGGCCGCCTCGTCGTTCGCCGTCGTGGAAACGGCGGAATCCACTGGAGCGGCCTGCACGATCGTGACGATCAGGGAGTGTCAGCTGGCCGATCCGTTCGCACGTATCACGATCTGCCCCCATTCAGAGCAGGCCCATCGGAGTTCTCCGCACCATGATTCGCCGCAGCCCGGAAGCAGCCACGACCACGACACACCAGACCACTGGAGACCTGCTGCCGGCCGTGCCGCTGTTGGCCCTCGATCGCCAATACGCCGCCCTCCGTGAGCAGATTCGCGAGGCGATCAACCGTGTCTGTGATTCGGGGAGATTCGTGCTCGGCCCCGACGTCGCCGACCTCGAGGCCGAACTCGCCAAGGCGCTCGGCGTGCCCCACGTGATCTCGTGTGCCTCAGGCAGCGATGCGCTGCTCCTGGCGCTGATGGCCCTGGACGTCGGCACCGGCGACGAAGTGATCGTGCCGAGCTACACCTTTTTCGCAACCGCCAGCGCCGTCACCCGCCTGGGCGCCGTGCCGATCTTCGCCGACATCGATCCCGTGACCTACCTTGTCGACCCCCGCGACATCGAGAAGAAGATCAGCAGCCGGACGCGGGCGATTGTGCCGGTCCACCTCTTCGGACGTACCGCCGACATGGATGCGATCGGGCCGATCGCCGTGAAGGCCGGTCTGCCAATCGTGGAGGACGCCGCGCAGTCGATTCTCTCGACGTGGCACGGCCGCTGCTCGGGTAGCCTCGGAGACGTCGGCTGCTTCAGCTTCTATCCCACCAAAAACCTCGGCGGCGCGGGCGACGGCGGATTCCTCACCACCACCCGCGACGATGTCGCCAAGTCGCTCCGCCTGCTCCGCGTGCATGGCATGGAGCCCCGCTATTATCACGAGGTGATCGGCATCAACAGTCGCCTCGATTCGATCCAGGCGGCCGTGCTCCGCGTCAAGTTGCCACACCTCGACTCCTGGACCACGGCGCGGCAGATGAACGCCGCCCGCTACCAGGAGATTTTCTCCGAATACGATCTGGCTAGCCGGGTCGCCGTGCCCGGAGACGAGCCCCGCGGCCGCCACGTCTGGAACCAGTTCGTCATCCGCGTGCTCGACGACAGCCGCGACGCCCTCCGTGCCCACCTCGCTAAGCACGGCGTGGGCACCGAGATCTACTACCCAGTGCCGCTCCACCTGCAAAAGTGCTTCACGCACCTCGGCTGGGCCAAGGGCGATCTCCCAGAGACGGAGCGTGCCGCTGAGCAGACGCTCGCCCTGCCGATCTTCCCGGAACTCGACTCGGCCGAGCAGCGAACGGTGGTCGCGCGGATCGCCGAGTTCTTCAGCGCCACCACGCGAACCGCCCCGATCGCGAAACCGCGGCAGGAAGTCCTGGCCAACACGGGCAGCCTTCCCTCGCCCCACTTCATCCGCCGAGCCGTCGGCAAGGCCGACGACGTGCGGTGCTAGAGCCGAGCCGTCAGGAAGCCCCAAGCGCCAGCGCGGGGAATACGGCCCGCCACCAGATCATTCCGGATCGAAGCGGCGGGCGGGCCGGCAGACGAGATACACCCCCAGGGTGATCAATAGTCCGAGGAGTGCGTAGGAGAGCGTGTATTTCGACATGGATGCGGGTGGCCGTGATTGCAGGTAGGATTCCGGTCGTTTTCCACCGGTTTCCTTTGAACTTACTTTACCCGACATGGCCACGAAGTCGAAACGCGCCGCGAAGGCCGCCGCCGGCAAACTGCCTGCGGTCGACATCAAGACGCTCAAGCTGATCGAGGGCCTCGCCGACGAGGTCGCGGCCGCCGCCGAGAAGCGCCGCGATCCCTTCCTCGACATCCCCACCCGCAGCCTCTCGAATGTCCGCTTTAACAAGTCGCAGAAAATCATCGAGATGGGCGGCCAGACAAACCGCCGTCAGCTCTTCAATCTCTCGCAGGCCAAGAGCTACATGCAGACCCTGCTTGTGGCCACCGGTTGCAAGCAATTGCTCGACCAGCAGAAGACCACGAGTATCCGAGGTCTTTACTACCTCCTCAAGCACACGATCGAGGGCACCCGCGAGGAGACCTTCACCGCGCAGGAGGAGTGCGACCCGATCATTGAGGACCTCGAGGTCACGCTGGAGAGCCTCCGCGAAGAACTCCACGTCTATGCGAGTAACCGCGGCGGCATGGTCGGCCCGATCACGCTCATCGACTCGGGCGACGAGATCGACTGCTCTCGGATGGGCTCCGGCGGCTACTCGATACCCTCGATCGTCGAGGCCGATGTGGTGAAGTTTAAGACTTGTGACGCCACGTTCATTCTCCACGTCGAGAAAGACACGGTCTGGCGGCGGTTCAACGAGGATAAGTTCTGGCGGAAACACAACTGTCTGCTCACCCATGGCGGTGGCCAGCCGCCGCGGGGCGTGCGGCGAATGCTTCACCGACTCCACAATGAGCTGAAGTTGCCCGTCTACTGTCTGCTCGACAACGATCCCTGGGGCTACTACATCTACTCGGTGCTCAAGCAGGGCTCGATCAACCTGGCCTACGAATCGAAGCGAATGGCGATCCCCGAGGCCAAGTTCCTTGGCATCCGTTCCCGCGACTATCAGCGGTGCAAACTCTCCCCGAGCGTCCAGATCCAGCTCAACGACACCGACATCAAGCGGGCGAAACAGATTGCCGCCTATCCCTGGTTCGCCGGCAAGAAGGCGTGGCAGAAAGAGATCGAGATGATGCTCGCCAACGGCTTCAAGCTCGAGGTCGAGTCGCTGATCTCGAAGGACATCAGCTACGTCACCGACACGTACACCCCCGAACGGCTCGAAGAAGCCGACTGGCTGGACTGAATACACGCGAAACACAGGCATCCTGCCGCCACGACGGGCGGACGCCCGTCTGAAGCCAGCGCTTGGGTCAGGCGGGGCGAAGCCAAGGTTCGCCGCGCCTGACTCGCCGCCATCCCGGCGGCGACACGCGAAACACCACCGTCCTCTCGCCCCTAGCGAGGGGCTGCCCGTGCCCGGGAGCCGGGCTCGGCGGCCAGCGAAGCCAGGATGGCGAAGCGCAGCCGCCGCGCAGCGAGCGAAGGGCAGGATGCCCGCAGCGAGCGTCCGGCGACGGGCACGGGCAGCCCCGAGCCCCGCCACACGAGCCCGCAGCCGCTCTCTACGCCTCCTCGCGGAGCATCGGCGGGGCCTCGTCGAGGTCTTCGAGCTCCGGCGGAAGCTGGAGCTGCCGCATCGTCTCGTCGGTCTTCCGCATCCCCTCGGCCACCTCGTCGACCCGCTTCGCGATGTCGCTGACGTCCCGCTTCGCGACCGAGCTCTCGGCGAGCGCGGCGATCTTGGCCTCGAGCCGCTCGACCTCGGCGGACACGAGGTCGAGCTTCCGGCGGGCCTCCTCGATATTGTCGAGCCGCTCGCGGCTTGTCTTCAGGTGATCCTCGAGGGCGGCCCGCATCTGCGCGGAGCCCGGATCACCTCCGGGAAGTTTCGCCAGCCGTCGCTCGAGGTCGGCGATCCGCGCCCGGATCGCGGCGTCGTCGGTGTGGTTGAGGAAGTCGGAAAGCGTGGACGCCCCCCAGATCATCCGCAGGTAGCCCCAGAGCAGGCGGTCGAGCGACTCCAAAGCGTTGGTGTCGGGGCCGCCGCCGTCCGGCCCCCGCATGCTGCCGCCGAGTTCGACGAGTTTGAGGCAATGATCCCGAAGCTGATCGAATCGCTTGAGCAGTGGCGGCGGGAGATTCTTCCGGATTCGTTCGTACGCCTCGCGGGCCCCTGACGCCTCCACGGCCCGCCGCGACTTCGCATCCTGCGCCTCAACAGCGCTGCGAAAGCGGTCGTTGGCAAGCATGCTCGCCAGGTAGTAGACCTCGCTGGCAACCACCAACGGCAGCAGGATACCGGGAAAGCCGCTGATGAACGCCGCGACCACGCCGCCGCCGAAGAGCAGTAGATTCCATCGCGTCGTAAACGCGGTCTTCACATACGAGCTAAATCGGCTGAACATAGAAAAACGGTGCCTGGCACCGAATCTGGGGGAGTGTGGGCTACGAACTGCCTATCCGGCCTGGATTTGGTGCCTAGCACCGTTTTCGGGACGCTTCGCGGCGGCCTCAACCTGCTCGATCCGGGCATGCAGGGCGTTGACCTGCTCGTGAAACCAGGGCTCCGACTGGATCTCGCGAGCCGGCCGGGTCGGCGCGGGCAGCCGAATCTCATCGACGATTCGGCCCGGGGTCGTGGCCATCACAAACACGCGGTCGCCGAGATACACGGCTTCCTCGACGGAGTGCGTCACGAACAGCACGGTCGCCTGTACCTCCCGCCAGAGTCGGATCAGGAGATCCTGCATGTCGAGCCGCGTCGCCGGATCGAGTGCCCCGAAGGGTTCGTCCATAAGGATCACCCGCGGTCGCAGGATGAGCGTGCGGGCGATGGCCACCCGCTGCCGCATGCCGCCCGAGAGTTCATGTGGGTATTTCGTCGCATCCCTCTTCGGATCGAGGCCAACTTTCGCGATCCAGTCGAGCCCTTCAGCCTCCCGCTCCCGCCGGGGCACACCGCGGCACTCCAGCCCGAAGACCACGTTATCGAGCACCGTGCGGTTGTCGAAGCTCGTGTAGTCCTGAAACACCATGCCCCTGTCGGCGCCAGGCCCGACGACCGGCCGGCCAAGCACCGTCACCGTGCCGCTCGTCGGCGAATGCTGCGGTTCGAGGCCGGCAACGAGCCTGAGCACCGTGCTCTTGCCGCAGCCACTCGGCCCCAGGAACGACGAAATCTCGCCGTGATCCACCACGTCGGGAATCGTGAAGGTCACGTCCGAGATTGCCACGTACTCGCGCGGGTTGCCCTGGCCATAAATCTTCGTCACGCCGAGGAACTCGACCACTGCCGGCCGATCGGCAGCCGTTAGCAGTGAAGCGGGAATCGTCGGGGGCACCACGTCGCTCATGCCGCAGCCTCGGCGGACCCCGCCGCCCCGTGCAGGAGGCTTCGAAACAACCGAGGCAGCAAGCCCCGGCCGCCATAGCGGTGCGGAAAGAGATCGCACTGCAGCCACCAGAGTAGCCGGTCGATCGTGTAGGCGACCAGTGGGATCACAACGAGCACGATCAGGATCGGCTCCCGCTCACCCCGCCGCTGCGACACATTGATCAGGTCGCCGAGGCCGCCGGTGTCTCCCCCGAGTTTCACCACCTCGGCGAGCATCACGTAGCCGAAGGCAATGCCAAAGAGCAGCCGCAGCGAGTTGAAGATCGCCGGGGCCGCCAGGGGCACGAGCACTTTCAGGATGATCTGCAGCCGTGAGGCACCGAGCGTCAGCGCGGTATCGACGTACCGCTGCGGCACCTCGAGCACGGCGGCCGTCGTGTCGCTAATGACGAAGGCCACGCTCGCGATGAATAGGAACATCACCTTCTGGAACTCCCCGATCCCGAAGAAGAAGAACGTCAGCGGGATGAGCGCCGCGACGGGGATGTTGCGGCCGAAGATCGTAAGCGGTGCCACGAACGACCGCACCGCCGGGAAGCAGGCGGCGACCACACCCAGCGGTACGCCGATCAGGCCGCTCAGGCCAAATCCGAGGCAGACGCGGCCGAGCGTCACGAGCGTGTTGGCGACGAGCCGCCGCTGCCCGAACACATCGGGAATCGCCGACACCGTTTCGCCGGGGCTCGGCAGCGTGGCCGGGCTGATGAACCGCATCTCTGCCTCGCCGGCGGTGGCGATGAACCACAGGGCAAGCACCGCCGCGATGCAGGTCACACCCCAGAACACCGCCGTCGCCGCAGATACCTCGCCCCGCAACGGTTGGACCGCCACCGCGGGTGGCGGGCTCGGCGGAGCGAACGGTACAGGAGTCGTGGTCATTCCTTTTCCGCTGCGTAGACCTTGATCTCCACGCGGCGGTTGAGTGCGTGGTTGTCGGGATGGTCGTCATCGGCAGGCTGATCCCAGCCCAGCCCGTCGACGGCGAAGCGGCCGTCGTCAAACTTGAACTTCTCTACCAGCGCATCCTTCACGGAGCGGGCCCTCTCGAGCGAGAGTTCCCGCACCATCGCGGCCGGTACGGCTCCCCGCATCGAACTATCGGTGTGCCCCTCGACGACGATCCGTGCGTTGCCAAACTGCTTGGCAAGCACTCCTGCCTCATCGATCACGAGGTCGACCCGAGCGTCGTACGGCTCCTCGACGTCCTTGCCTTCGATCCGCCGGATCACCTTCTTCCGCAACTCGGCGCTATTGGGAAAGAAGTGGATCACGATCGTGTTGGTGAGAATCTCCTCGTTCTCGGCACGAATCTGCTGCACCGTTTTCGGCGACAGTGTGCTGGCGTACTCGTCCTTCGTCTCCGCGTACGTGGGCTCGCGGCCAAGTTTCTGGATCACCGAAAAATCCATCACCTGGTCGAAGGGCACCGGGTTATTGGCGATCGCTCCGATGCGGCGGTAGAGCATGTAGGCCTGCTTCCAGATCCGCTCGAAGTTGGCCGGGTTGTTGCGGTTGAGGAAGAACTGATAGTTCTCCGCCCAGTTGGTGCTATGGGCGTCGCCAAGCATCGAGAGCGCGTCGGCCGCCGGAATCGTGTAGCCGTCGGCCATCAACTCCGCCACCTCCTTCCGCGCCGACTCGCTCTTGAGTTCCGCCATCCCGTCGAAGATACCCCTCGCGATGGCCTCGATCATGTCGGGGTGATCCTTGGCAAAGTCTGCCCGAGCAAACCAGACGTCGGCGATCAGACGGTTGGCCGTCTGCGTGGTGACGAGCATCCGGTTGCCCTTGGCATCGGCCAAGTTGTAGATGTCGGGGGCCCACGACACGCAGCCGGCGATGCTCTTGTCACGATTGAACGCCGCAGCGGCCTCGAAGGCGGTGTTGACGTAGATCATCTCGACATCAGCCGGCTGCAGGCCGCCGGCCACGAGCATATTGAGGGCGAAGAACTGGCTGGGCGAGTTCTGCGCCATCACGAGCTTCTTTCCCGCCAGATCCTTGACCGTCTTGATCGACTCGCGGACGACGATCCCGTCGCCGCCGTTGGAGAAGTCGACCTGCTGATAGACGCGGGGCATGATCCGCGAGTCCTTGGCGAAGCTGTCGACGAACAGCGGCAGCATGTCGAGAGTCGCCCAGCCAATGTGGACGTTGCCGGCGGCGTAGGCGTCGCGCATCTGCACCGGGTCGTCGATCAGGACGAGCTCCACCTTGAAGGGCTTACCACCCGGTGACTGCCAGACCTTTCCCGGCTTGAACCCGCCGTTGGCCCTGATGATCGGCGCCCAGCCCGCCCAGACATTGAGGGCGAAACGTACGGTGTTGTCCTCGAGCGGTTTGTAGCCGCTCACGCCCTTCACCGGGGGCAGCTTCTCGGCCGGCTTGAATGTGTATTCCTTGACGGTTGTGGGCACCGCCACATCGGGGGCCTCGCTCATGGTCTCAGCATCACCGCCGGCAGCCGCGCCACCGCCGGCGACCGGCCGCTGACCGGCAGCCCCCGGGCGGGCGATCCCAAACTGCTCGAGCATCCCCGCCCGCCACGCGGCGAGGCCGACGAGCCCGAAGATGACGGCCCACACTGCGAGCCAGAAGGGAGCCTTGGGTTGAGTGGACATATTTCACCTCGGGAGAAAGATCAGCCGCGAAACTTCGTCTTCGGACGCGCGAGACCGGCCATGTGCAGGGCGTGCATGAGATCGTAGGCCGTCACCTCACAAAGCAGCCGGGTGACTTTTTCGTGGGCCTCCGGCGAGAGCAGCGGCTCGACCTCCTTCATCAGCGTCACCACCCGCTTCTCCTGCTCGGCAAGCTCCTTCGTTTCGACGACCGAGTCGGCGATCGCGTCGAGAAACGAGTCGAGCTTGCGGGCATACTCAGCAATCAGCGGGGTCTCACTCGAGTCTTCAAACCACGGGGTCGTGGCGGCCATGTGGAAAATCTCCTGTGGGTGCGTGCGATGAATCAGGAACCAATGACGTCGCGGATCGCCGCGAGCCTCTCCTGGAGGCGGGACCGGCCACCGGGCTGGCCTACCGTCTCCTGCCAGTGTTCGGGAAGGAACCGCTTCTCGGTGCATTCAAGCACCGCGGCCACTTCCTGCATCTCCTTCTCGAGACCCTGGGCGCTGGGCATGAAGTTGTCAAGCGCGGCCGCAAGATCGTCCGGCGAGATCGTGTTGGGGGTGGGCTGGCCGGCGTCGGCCGCCCGGTCGAGGCTCTGGCGGCGGGCGGCGAGCACCAGGCTCTCAACGTCGGCGCCGGACAGGCCGAGCGAGAGGTCGATCGGTCCCGGCAGGCCGGGGGCGAGCTTCACATGGCACTTCCTTGCCATCGCCGCGAACATCGCCTCCATCTCCGCTTGGTCGTGAGGATAGAAGAGTGGGATGTGCACCTCCGCACGGCCCTGCCGCTTGAGGTCGATCGGGAGCAGGTCGGGACGGCTCGTGAGCAGCATCCAGACAATCTTGCCGCGATACCGCGTGTCGCCCATCTGCCGGGCGATCATCGAGAACACTCGCGCCGAGGTGCCGGAATCACCGTCGCTCTGGCGGTTGCCGAGCGCCGCGTCGGCCTCATCGATGACGACCACAACCGGGCCGAGGCTCCGCAGCACGCCGAGGGCATGCTCCAGATTGCCCTCCGTCTCGCCCACGTATTTGCTGCGGAAGTTCTTGAGCACCACGCAGGGAATCCCAACGCTGCCGGCATAACACTCGGCGATGAAGCTCTTGCCGGTGCCGACAGGACCACAGATGAGATAGCCCATCGGGGCGCTTTCGAACTGGCCACGCTTGATCGCCCGTGCATCGGACTCGAGGCGGTTTTTCGCCGCGGCATGGCCAGCCACGGCGTCGAGGGTCAGCCGCGGCTGGATGAACTCGATCAGGCCCTGGCACGACCGCTCGATCAAGTCCTTCTTGCGGGCGGTAAACTCGGGTCCGTCGGGGGCCGTGCGCTCGCGAGCCGAAAGCGCGACCACGGCCCGCAGGCTCTCGAGCGTGAGGCCGCCGGAGAGCGCGGCAACCCGCCGCACGCCGTCAAGTTGCTCCGCTGGCATGCCTGCCGCAGCGGCTGTCGTCAGCGCAAACCGCTCCCGCTCTTCGGCCTCCGGCATCGGCACCTCGATCGCAGTCACGGCCGGATTGGCAGCCAACCGCGGATGCATCTCGGCGAGCGAGTCGGTGAGCAGCGCGATCGCGACGTTGACGCGACGGAGCAACGGGTTGGTCGCCCAGCCGAGAATCCGCACCATCCGCGCAGCCCCCGAGCGGCCGCCCGCCTCGCTCGCGGGCACGAGATACTGTGCGTAGTCGAGCACGACGGCGATCCGCTTTCGCTGTTCCGGCGGATCGATCAGATTCCGCTCCAGAATCCCGTCGATCGCGGCGATGGCCTGATCGGGATCACGCGGCCAGGTGGCGGCGTTGCCTAGCCGTTCCGTCAGCCACTGGGCCATCGTTCGGAGTCGGGCAGGATCGGGGCCCGCGAGCGGCCGCAGACCCTTCCCCACGTCGTAGGCCAGCACGATGTCCCAGCGGCCAAACATCTCACGGGCGAGGAAGTCGGGCACCGTTCCCCAGGCGGCGGTATCGGCCTGACCGGCCGCCGCAGGCGCGGTGATCGGCACCAGGTCGCGGACGTTGCCGTGCAGGAGAAAAACGCAGCTCGTGCCGGAGAGATACGCATCGCCAAGCCGCTCCGCCCACGACGGACACCATTCCGGCAAGGCGACGGATCCTCCCGTCGCCGCCCCGGTGCCGAGACCCGTCGCGGCCGGCGGGGAGGTCCCGGCGGCCGCCGGCGACCGGGGCATATCGGTGGATGCAGAGGGAGTGCTCACGATCGGCTCCTACGGTGGCTCAACGCGTCGCGACGCTCGCTCAAGTCGTCTTCTGCGTGATCCGCTCGGATCCGAGTTCCTTGTCGTCCGCCTTCACGCCGGCGGTCTCGGGCGTGACCATCCCCATCTCGATCTCGAACTCGCGGAGGGCATTGTCGGCCATCGTCTTCTCGACGGCCTCCTCGCGCTTGATGTCTTCGAGGCCCTCGCCCGAGAGATCAGCGGCGACGCGGACCTTGGCCCGGTTGAGCCCGATCTTGTCCTGGATCACGTCCTCAATCTGGCCAAAGTCGGTCGTAACGTCGAAGTTGAAACTATGCGCGAGCTTGGCAAGTTCGGCCTCGGCCCGCGAGAGCTTGAGGTCGGCGTCGTACTTCTGAATCTTGGTCTTGAGATCCGACAGCTTCTTCGTGGCGTGCTTGATCTTGGTGACGTTATTGGTGTAGGCGGTCTCGTGCATTTTGAGCTGGCCCTCGTTCTCGGCCAGCTGCTTCTTCGCGGCCTGCAGTTCCAGGGCAAACTTTGAGGCAGTCTCCCGCTCGCCAGCCTGGAGGTAGGCCTTGATCCGCGCCTCCAGCTGGGCCACGTGCTGCTGGTCGCCGTTGACCTGCCGCGTGACCCGCTCCACGAGCGCCCGATACTGCTCGAGCCCCTCGCGGCCTTCCTTCATCTGGTCGACGGCCTTGTCGTATTCGTACTGCAGTTGGGCGATCGGGTCGGCCGTCCAAAAGAAGTTGGCGACCTTGTTCATCTGGGCCGCGAGCGCCTTCCAGAGCTTGCCGAGAATCATGGCAACTGTCTCCGCTGTGAGTGCCGAATGAAAAGAATTCAGGGTGGCTGACGGGACTCGAACCCGCGACCCTCGGTACCACAAACCGATGCTCTAACCAACTGAGCTACAACCACCATGCGGGCGAAAGTGTACCACACGGCGATCGGATTTCAGGCCCCCCGACAGCGGCGCTACGGGGGTCGATTGCCGCATGTTTCCGCAGCAACCGCCCGCTTGGCCGGCCCCCGGCCGGCAACCGTCACTCCCGCCGCCGCGAGTCAATCACGATCGTCACCGGGCCGTCGTTGACGAGTGCCACCCGCATGTCGGCGGCAAACACGCCCCGCTCCGGCCGTTGCCCCACGAGCGGCTCGAGCGCGGCGAGAAACAACTCGTAGAGCGGCACCGCCTCCTCGGGCCGCGCCGCCCGGATGAAACTCGGCCGGTTGCCCTTGGCCGTGGCCGCGACGAGCGTGAACTGGCTGACCACGAGCATGCCACCGTCGGCCTCAACGACGCTGAGATTCATCTTGCTGGTGTCATCAGCGAAAATCCGTAACTGCGCGATCTTCCCGGCCAGCCAGTGGGCGTCTTCGGTGGAGTCGCCAGTCTCTACGCCCACCAGCACGAGCAGGCCGGTCCCGATCCGTGCCACCACCTCACCGGCGATCGCCACGCTCGCTTCCGACACCCTCTGGATCACGGCTCGCATGCCGCGAGTGTAACCGGCTCGGCTGCTCAAGACCTGGCGGCCGCGGAACTCCGCAGCGAATCTGGCATTCCATCCGGTAAGGACAATTGCTTCAATCCCGCATCCCAGGCAGCCCCTCCATGAGTCACCCTTCACCGCATCCGATCACCGTCACCACGGCGCCGCTCGCCGTCGGCCGCGGCTGCGTCATCGATATCGCGGAGCTCGCGAAGACCATCCCGCTCTTTCCCGTCGATCGGGAAATGCAGCTTGCTGACGTGGCGGCGGCTCGGTCAGCAGCGGCTGAGCGGATCGGCTGGGCCGCGATCTTCCTCAAGGGCTATGGGATCGTCGCGCGGGAGGTGCCCGTTCTCCGCAGCTGGCTCGCCGGCCGGATCGTGCGGCGCATCGCCACGAGTTCCCACAGCGTGGCCGTGCTCACCATCAACCGAACTGACGAGGAGGCCGACCGATTGTTCTTCGCCCGGCTCGTCCGCCCCGACGACACGCCTCTGCCGCTTCTCCAGGCGGCGATCGACCGCTTCGCGACCGAGCCGACCGAACGGGTGTTCAAACGGCAACTGCAACTCGAGGCGTTGCCCGGCGGGCTTCGCCGCGTGATCCTCCGCTGGAACATGCGGTCGGCCTCGCCCAAGCGGGCCACGCGGGTCGGCACCTTCAGTCTCTCCACGCTCGCCGGCTTCGGTGTCACCAACCGTTTTCATCCCACGCTCTGCACCACGAGCCTGTCTTATGGACCGCTCGACGCCGACGGCCGCTGCCTCGTCACTGCGATCGCCGACCATCGCGTGCTCGACGGGGCCGCCGTGGCCCGGGCTCTCGCCCGCCTCGAGGAGGTGCTCACCAACGAGATTGTCACCGAGCTCAGGAGTGTTCCGGCTGCTCCTGCCGGAGTCGCCGCCTGATCTCGGCCAATCGCTCGGCAAGATCCCGCTCCATCCCGCGGTCGGTCGGCTCGTAGTAGGTCTTCTCGACACCGAGGTAATCCTGCGAGGCGATCCCGTCGACCGCGTCGTGGGAATACTCGTAGCCCTGGCCGTGGCCGAGACGCTTCGCGCCGGAGTAATGCTTGTCCTGCAGATGCCGGGGCACGGGGATCACCGCCTGCTCACGGACGTCGCGACGGGCCGCACCGATCGCGGTCGTGCAGGCGTTGCTCTTGGGAGCGAGCGCAAGGTAGATCACGGCCTGGGCAAGCGTGAGCTGGCACTCGGGCAGCCCCACAAACTCGGTCGCCTGCATGGCGGCAACCGCGATCATCAGGGCCCGGGGATCGGCGTTACCGACGTCTTCACTGGCGAGAATCACGAGACGGCGGGATAGAAACCGCACGTCCTCGCCCCCCTCGAGCATCCGCGCGAGCCAGTAGAGCCCCGCATCGGCGTCGCTGCCCCTGATGCTCTTGATGAGGGCGCTGGCGCAGTCGTAGTGGGTGTCGCCCGAGTCATAGGCGATGGCCTTCCGCTGGACGCTCTCGCGGGCGAGCGCGAGCGTGAACTCAAGCGGCCGCGACGTGCTCGACAGCACGCCGACCTCGAGCGCCCCGAGCGCCCGCCGGGCATCGCCGTCGGACGTCTCCACGAGAAACGCCCGGGCCTCGGATGTAAGCGTCACCTGCTCACCCCCGAGGCCGTGTTCTCGATCGGCGACGGCCCGGTCGAGGATTGCGCCGACGTCGTCGATGGCGAGGCTCTCGAGCTCGAAAATCCGACTGCGACTGACGAGCGCGCTGGTAAGCGCGAAGAAGGGATTCTGCGTGGTCGCACCGATGAGTGCGATCACGCCGTTCTCGACGTCGGGCAGGAGCACGTCCTGCTGGGCCTTGTTGAACCGGTGGATCTCATCGATGAACAGGCATGTCCGCTGGCCGTCGTCCTCCAGTCGCCGCCGTGCGACCTCCAGCACGTCACGCACATCCTTCACACCCGCGGCCGTCGCGGAGAGTTCGACGAATCGCCGCTTCGTCTCGTGGGCAATGATCTCCGCAAGCGTCGTCTTCCCCACGCCGGGCGGCCCGTAGAGGATCACCGATCCCAGCCGGTCGGCCTCGATGAGCCGCCGCAGGAGCGTGCCCTGGCCCACGATCTTCTGCTGGCCCACGTAGTCGGCGAGCCGCCGGGGCCGCATCCGGGCCGCGAGCGGCGCGGCGCGGGCCACGTTGGCGGCCCGAGATGCGGCGAAGAGGTCGGGCATGCCTGCCTCCGATTGGATGCCGTTAGCCGGCCCAGACAAACTCGATCGCGGCGTCGATGTCGGGATGAAGGCTCTTGTGCACCGGGCAGGTGTGGGCGGCCTGTTCGAGCAGTTCCCGCTGCGGGTGGTCGGCCGACAGGGGGATCGTGAGCCGCGTGCGGAGCGACGCGATCCGCCGCGGCGGCTCCTTCGTCATTTCCTTGACCGTCTCGGCCTTCATGCCAGTGAGGTTCAGCCCATGCCGCTCGGCCACGATCCCCATGATCGTCATCATGCAGGCCCCGAGCGCCGTGGCCACGAGGTCGGTGGGCGAAAAACTCTCCCCCTTGCCGTGGTTGTCGACCGGCGCGTCGGTGAAGAGCGTGGCCCCCGACGGGCCGTGGACGGCCTGGCAGCGGAGGCCGCCTGCGTAGGTGCTGGTGAGCATGACCATGGATGCGCTGGCTCCGGGCGAAAAACTCGGGTCCGATCCCGGTCATTCTACACGGCGACGAGGCTACGATGATGAGGCCCCTTCCCGGACAACCGAGACGATCACGCCGCCCATGGGATTTCGCTCGCTCAAAGCCTGTGTCGACACCCTGCATGCCGCAGGGCAGGCGGTCTTCATCGACCATCCCGTCGACCCGTACCTCGAGATCGCGGAGATCCAGCGGCGGCTGTTTCGCGCGGGTGGCCCGGCGGTGCTGTTCACGAAACCACGCGGGTCCGATTTCCCGATCCTTGCGAACCTCTACGGCACGCAAGCCCGGATCGAACGGATCTTCTCCGACACACTCGATCGTGTGAAGCGTCTCGTCGAGCTCAAGATCGACCCCACCGCCGCGCTGCAGAAGCCGTGGCGGTATTGGAGGTCGCCGGTCGACGCGCTGGCGATGCTACCCAGGCGGGTGCGAACCGGTCCGGTCTTGGCCCGCAGCATCCCGCTCTCACAACTGCCGCAGGTGGTCTCATGGCCAGGCGACGGCGGGCCGTTCATCACGCTGCCCGCGGTCTATACGGAGCACCCGGCCAAGCCCGGCACCAAGTTGTCAAACCTCGGCATGTACCGCGTGCAGTTGGCCGGCAACGCCTACCACCGCGACCACGAGACGGGGCTGCACTACCAACTCCACCGCGGCATCGGCATCCACCACGCTGCGGCGCTCGAGCGGGGCCAACCGCTCAAGGTCGCGATCTTCGTCGGCGGCTCGCCGGCGATGGCCGTGTCGGCGGTGATGCCGCTGCCCGAGGGCCTCTCGGAGCTGACGTTCGCGGGCGTTCTGGCCGGCCACCGGATCCCGATGATCCCGCGCGGAAGCGGCCCGGCCATCTACGCCGACGCCGACTTCGTGATCGAGGGCAGCGTCATGCCCGGGGCCATGAAGCCCGAGGGACCGTTCGGCGACCATCTTGGCTACTATGCCCGGCAGCACGATTTTCCCGTGCTGCGGGTCGACCACGTTTGGCATCGCGAGGGGGCCATCTGGCCGATTACCGTCGTGGGCCGTCCGCCGCAGGAAGACACGCTCTTCGGCTGGCTCGTCCACGAACTCACCGGGCCCGTGATCCCGACGGTGCTGCCCGGCGTGACGAGCGTGCATGCGGTCGATGCGTCGGGCGTGCATCCCCTACTCCTCGCCGTGGGGAGCGAGCGCTATCTCCCGTGGAAGCCGTCGAACCGCCCCGCCGAACTCCTCACGCAGGCCGCCGCAATCCTCGGCCAGGGACAGCTCTCGCTCGCGAAGTATCTCTTCATCGTGGCGGCCGGCGACGCGCCCGGCCTCGACGCCCACGACGTGGCCCCCTTCCTCTCACACCTGCTCGCACGGGCTGACTGGAGCCGCGACTGCCACTTCCACACCGAGACCACGATCGACACGCTCGACTACTCAGGCAGTGGCTTCAATACGGGATCGAAGCTCGTGGTCGCCGCCCGCGGCCCGGCGATCCGCGAACTCAAGACATCACTCCCCGCCAGCCTGCCGCTGCCCGACGGCTTCCGTCATCCGCAGGTCTGCCTGCCGGGCGTCGTAGCGGTCGAAGGACCCCGCATCGAGCCGCAGCCGCGACTCGACGCGGCGAACGACGCGGCAATCTGGGAGACGGCACGATCGGCGCCGTGGTCGGCCGACATCGAGCGGTTTTGTCAGGGTGTCGGCGCGGACCATCCGCTGCGAGCATGGCCGCTCGTCGTGATCGTCGATGACGCCGGCTTCGCGGCCGCGTCGCTCGCCAACTTCCTCTGGCTGACATTCACACGCTCAAATCCGGCCGCCGACGTGTACGGCGTCGACGCCTTCACTCACCAGAAGCACTGGGGCTGCCGCGGCCCACTCGTGATCGACGCGCGGCTCAAGCCCCACCACGCGCCGCCGGTCGAGGAGGATCCTGCCATCAGTGCCGCAGTCGACGCACTCTGCGCCCGCGGTGGACCGCTCGGCAACCTCGGACTGTGAGTCAGGCCGAGATCGACGCGATCCGGATCTTGGTCGAGATCGACCGATGGCCGGTGCGGCGGCGGTAGTTCTTGCGGCGGGCGAACTTCTGCACGTAGATCTTCTCGCCCTGCACGAGCCCGAGCACCTCGGCCTTCACCTTGGCGCCCTTCACCTTCGGCTTGCCGATCGTGAGTTGGCCGGCCTTGCTGACGGCGAGCACGTCGTCGAAGACCACCTCGCTGCCCGCGGGCAGGTGGCGGAAGTCGATCTCAAGTTCCTGGCCCTCCATGACGCGGTATTGGCGGCCGCCGTCGACCACGACGGCGTAGTTGTGGGCGGCGCCCGTCATGCTGGCGGCCGAGGATGCGGGGGCGGGGGTGGTGGCCTTGGCCATGGCTCTGGTCCGATGCTGGCTGCGGAAAAAACTGGGAAACCGAGCCTTGTACGATATCGAGGCCCGGGTCGCGGGTCGAGTGGGGCCGTTCGGCCCCGGAAAAGAACGGTTTCCGAGGGCGTTCCGGGCCGGCAGGGCCCGTCTCAATCATGTTTATGCCAGACACTCCAGCCCCCTTCCGTCGCGACTTGATGCTCGCCCGGCTCCAGTCGGGCGCGGCGTTCGACGTGGTCATCGTCGGGGGCGGGGCCACCGGTCTCGGCGTGGCCGTCGACGCCGCGGCCCGCGGCTTCTCCACGCTACTTGTGGAGGCCGAAGACTTCGCCAAGGGCACTTCCAGCCGGGCCACGAAACTCGTCCACGGTGGCGTGCGGTATCTCGCGCAGGGCAACGTGACTCTCGTCCGCGAGGCCCTCCGCGAGCGGAGGCTCTTTCTCGACAACGCACCGCACCTCGCCCAGCCGCTCCCCTTCGTGGTGCCGGCCTACGGGCTGCGCGGCCGACTCTGTGAACTGCCCTTCTACGCGGCCGGCTTGGCGATCTACGAGATGCTCTCCGGCTCGAACCGTCTCGGGGGCGTCAGCCTGCTCGGTCGCCGAGCTGCTCTCGACGCCGCGCCCGGCCTTGAGCCCGACGGCCTCGTGGGTGGCATCCGCTACTGGGATGGCCAGTTCGACGACGCCCGATTCGCCGTGGCGCTCGCCCGCACGGCGCATCGCGAGGCTGCGGTCGCCCTCAACTACTGCCGCACCGTCGGTTTTTTGTACGACGGCGACCGCATCGAGGGCGTCAGTATCGAGGACGTGGAGACCGGCCACCGGTACGACGTGCCATGCCGCTGTGTGATCAACGCCACGGGCGTCTGGGTCGATCGTCTCCGCCATCTCGACGAGCCGGCTGCCACCGATCTCGTGGCGCCGAGCCAGGGCGTGCACCTGGTCGTCGACCACGAGTGCTTCCCGTCAACGAGCGCCATGCTCGTGCCCAAGACGGCCGACGGCCGCGTGCTGTTCGCGGTGCCATGGCTGGGGAAGGTGATTCTCGGCACGACTGACACGCCACGGACCGACCTGCCGCTCGAGCCGCGGCCCTTCGACGCCGAGGTCGAGTTCATTCTCGCCGAGGCCGGCCGACGGCTAGCCGTGCCGCTATCACGGGCGAGCGTCCGCTCGGCGTGGGCTGGCCTGCGGCCGCTGGTGAAGCCGGCGGCCGGCGGTGGCGACACGAAGCGGCTGTCGCGGGAGCACGTCGTCGAGGTGTCGCCCCACGGGCTGGTCAGCGTGACCGGCGGGAAGTGGACCACCTACCGGTCGATGGCGGAGAGCGTGCTCGCGGCCTGCTTCGCCCACGGCCTCGTGCCTGAGCGACCCGCCGGCATCACGCGGCACCTGAGGCTCGTCGGCGCCCCGCCGCCGGGGTCATCGCTGACACCCCTCTCGGCCCCGCCGGGCCCGCACCTCTATGGCACCGAAGCCCCTGTGATCGCCACGCTCCCCGGTGCCGAACGGATGATCCTTCCCGGCTTCTCCGAGGCGATGGTTCGGTTCGCCGCGCGGCACGAGGCCGCCCGGACCGTCGAAGACGTCCTTGCGCGGCGGTCGCGCTGGCTGCTACTCGACGCCCGCCTCGCGGCAGGAGCGGCCGGCGCCGTCGCCGCGATCATGCGAGACGAACTGGGCGATCGCTTCGACGCCGCCGCATCCGCTGCGGCGTTTGTCAGGCTCGCGGAGTCGTACCTCCTGCCACCGTCATAGGGTGACAAACCGGGTGACTCTCCCTCCGGAAGCCCCAAGCGGGAGCGCGGGGATTACGCCTTCCACCTCGTCTCGCTCCGCGCCCCCGTCACGATCGGGAATCAGCCCTCGTCAGCCGCGGGCGGTCCAGCCGTAGGTCCGGTAGTCGCAGGCGAGCGTGCCGTCGTCGAAGAGGTCGATGACGGCATAGCCGAAGTCCGTGCCGCCATGGGGCCCCTTCCACCAGCCGGCACTCACGGCGCCGTTGCAGAGATAGCGCACGCCGCCGTAGTCGATCTGTTCGATGATGTGGAGGTGGCCGCTGAGGCAGGCCTTCACGTTGCGATGCCGGGCGAAGAGCCGCTGGAAACGGTCGTGATCGACGTGCACGAGCCCGCCCGAGAGGCTGAAGGCGGGCTTCCCGTCGCTACCGGCTCCGCCGTTCGCCGCGGCCGCCGCGAGCGGATGGACCGACAGGATCGGGATGTGCGACACGACGAGTACCGGCGTGGCGGTGGGCACGGCGGCGAGATCACGCTCCAGCCAGTCCCATTGGGCATCGTCGAGCTTACCGACGTAACTCTGCTCGTGTGGAAACACGCTGTCGAGCAGCACGATGTGCCAGCCGCCGCGGTCGAAACTGTCGTAGGGCAACTGCCGACCGAACTGCTCGCAGGCCCATTGCTTCCCGTAGAGCGGCTCGGCGCCGGTCACACCCGATTTCGCCTTGGTCCAGCCCCAGACATCATGGTTGCCGACCACGCTCTTCACTTCGAGGCTGCAGTGATCAGTCTTCACCTTCCGCCACAGATCCCATTGGACCTGCGCACGGTCGCGTCCGGCCTCCATGCAGTCCATGATCGTGTCGCCGCCGGTCACGATCATGTCGACGGGCGGGCCGCCCCCACGATCAGGCAGCGACTGCACGTGGGCGAGGCACTGGGCCAGCCCCTTGGCGCTCTCCCGCTCAGGCTGCACGTGGATGTCGGTGAGGTGGGCAATCCGAAACCCGCCCCGCCGCCCTGCGGGCGACTCGCCTGCAGGCACCAGCGGTGCGGCGATGACTCCCGCGAGACCTGCCCGCAGCATCGAGCGACGCGTTATCCCCACGATCGGCCTCCTACGGAACCCGGATGCTGCGGCCGCTGGAATCCCAGGCGTCGAACACGAGATGCTCCGGCGACACGCCGTCCTTGCCGACGACATGCAGCTGGATGTGCGTCCGGTCCTCAAACTGCGTGATCTCCCGCCGCTTGCGGTTGTTGATCCAGGTGGCGACCTCGTCGTGCACCGTGACGGTGAGCCGCGTGACGTCATCGCGACTCTCCGAGAGATGAAGCGTCCGCATTACCTCGATCGCCATGCTTTCCGCGGTCTTCACCGTGCCCGTGCCGGTGCAGGTGGGACAGTCACGAAAGATGCTCTTTCTGAGCGAGGGCCGGATGCGCTGCCTGGTCATTTCCACCAAGCCAAACGGGCTCGTCCGCAGGATCTTCGTCCGGGCCCGGTCCCGCTTCATCGCGTCGTGGAGCGCCTTCTCGACGCCCCGGCGGTATTTCTCCTTCCGCATGTCGATGAAGTCGTTGACGATCACGCCCCCGAGGTCGCGGAGCCGCAGCTGCCGCGCGATCTCCTTCGCAGCGATGAGATTCATTTGGTAGGCATTCTCCTCAGCACTCTTCTCGGTGCGGAAGGAGCCGGAGTTGACGTCGATTGCCACCAGAGCCTCGGTCTGGTCGATGACAATCGAACCGCCTCCCTTGAGCGGAACCTTCCGCTGATGGATGCGGCTGATCTCCTCCTCCAGCCCGTAGCGGTGAAAGAGCGGCTCCTTGCCCTCGTAGAGCTGCAGCCGCGGCGCGTATTTCGGCATCACGAGTTCGAGAAACTCGCGGGCCCGCTCGTAGGCGGCCGGTTCGTCGATCAGGATGCGACCCACGTCCTCCGTAAACATGTCACGGATAGTCCGGATGATCATGTCGCTTTCTTGATAGATGTCGATCGGGGCGGAATACTTCCGCATCCGCTTCACGATGCTCTTCCAGAGCCGGAGGAGATAGGCCATGTCGCGGGCCATTTCCGACTTCGTCCGCTCCGTGCCCGCGGTGCGGACCACGAAGCCCACGCCCTTCGGCGGCTTGAGGTCGAGCATGATGTCGCGGAGCACGCGGCGATCCCGTTCGTCGTCGATCTTCTTGGAAATCCCCACGCGGCCCAGCGGCGGCATCAGCACGAGATACCGTCCAGGGATCGAGATGTAGGTGGAGAGGGTCGGCCCCTTGGTGCCGAAGCCCTCCTTGATCACCTGCACCAGCACCTCATCGCCACGACGCAAGACGTCTTGGATGGGCGGCTTGACCCGCGGCCGATCTCCCAGCCGTGGCTTCCGTCGCGCGGCCCGCTGGGCGTCGTCACCGCCGCCGGCCTCCATCGCGCGGCCCGCCGTGTCGACCGCGTCGAATGCCTTGTCGGGGTCGAGCCCGCCCTGTCGGTAGTACTGCGGCTCCACGTCACTGATGTGGAGGAAGCCGTTGCGACCCACGCCGAAATCGACGAAGGCCGCCTGGATCGACGGCTCGATGTTGACGATCCGGCCCTTATAGATGTTGCCGACGAGATTGTCCTGGCTGGTCCGCTCGACGTAGAGCTCCTCCAGCACACCGTCCTCCATGATCGCGATCCGGCATTCCTCCGGCTGCGACACGTTGATCAGCATTTCCTGCTTCATCTGGTTTTCCCTTCTGTGTGTCATCCGCCCGAAGGCGGAATGGCTCCTAGGCCACTGTCTGGGCAAGCAGGCGACGCAACTGCTCGCGCAGGTAGGCTTTCACCTCCTGCGCGCCGTACATCGTCAGTGCCTTATCGGCGATCAGGCGACAGTCGGCGGCCGAAACGCTTCGGCACGCCTGCTTCACCTCCGGAACGGAGCTCGCCGGCACACTCAGTTGCCGGAGACCCAATCCCAGAAGCAGCTGCGTGAACATCACGCTGCCGCTCATCTGACCGCACACGCTGGCCGGCACGCCGGCCTCGGCCGCCACGTCCAGCGAGCGGCGCAACAGCCGCAGCACCGCCGGATCGCAGGCGTTGTACAGATCCGCAACCTCCTTGTTGCCCCGGTCGACCGCCAGCGTGTACTGGATCAGGTCGTTGGTGCCGATCGAGACAAAATCGACCTCTTTGATGAATGCGTCGAGCATCATCACGGCGGCTGGCGTCTCGACCATCATCCCCACCGGCATCTTCGGGTTAAACGCGATGCCGTGTTCGGCGAGATCCTCCATCACGTCGGCGAGCACCATCCGGGCCTGCCGAAGTTCCACGATCGTGGAGATGAGCGGAAACATCACGCGGACGTCGCCTAAGGCGCTGGCTCGGAGGATCGCCCGCAGTTGCGTGCGGAAGATCGGCAACTGCCGCAGCGAAAGCCGGATGCTTCGCAGGCCGAGGCAGGGATTGCGTTCCTCCTCGGGCGTCGTCGCCGTGAGCATCTTGTCGGCGCCGAGGTCGAGGGTGCGGATCACGACCGGCTTGCCGGCCATCGCGTTCACCACTTCGCTGTAGGCGTCGTAGTGGTCCGCCTCGGTGGGCTCGCGCTTGCTCGTGAGGTAGAGAAACTCGGTGCGATAGAGGCCGATGCCATCGCAGCCGCGGCTGATGCACTGCTCGACTTCACTGGGAAACTCGATGTTGCCCAAGATCTGCACACGAACACCGTCGGTCGTCTCGGCGGGCAGGTCGCGGAGCCGATCGAGGCGTGCCGCCACCGTGCGGGCAGCCTCCTCCTTGAGGCGATACTGCGCGATCGTCTCCTCGTCGGGCTGGAGGATGATCACCCCCTGGTTGCCGTCGAGGATCACCGGCTCGCCCCCCGACACGTCGGCGAGAAACGGCCCGATGCCGACGACAGCCGGGATCTCGAGCCCCTCGGCCACGATCGCGGTGTGGCTGCCGGGGCCACCGAGTTCGGTGGCGAAGCCCTTCACGAGCCGGCGGTCGAGGTTGGCCGTCTCGCTCGGCGTCAGGTTGTGGGCCAGCACGACCACCGGCTGCGAGATCGCGGCGAGCGTCTCCCGCCGCTGTCCGAGCAGGTTTCGCAGCAGGCTCTTCTCGAGGTCGTAGATGTCGTGGGCCCGCTGCGCGATGTGGTTGTCGAGGTTTTGAAAGGCCTTCGCGTAGCGGCGCAGCGTGCGGCTCACCGCGTATTCGGGCCACCAGTTCTTGTCGCGGACGGCGCTGGTCAACTCCTCCTGGAGCTTCGGGTCGTGAAGCATCGCCAGGTGGGCCTCGAAGATGGCAGCGTACTGATCGCCGAGCTCAACGCGGATCGCATCGCGGTTGCGCTCCACCTCACGGGAGGTCTCGGCCACGGCGACGGCCAGGCGGGCCAGTTCGGTGTCGACGGCACTGCGCTCGACGAACCGCCGCGGGATGCGAAATCCCTCGCTATCGAGGACCAGCGCCTCGCCGATCGTGACGCCGGGTGAAACGGCGATGCCTTGGAGTTTGAGCATCGGGCGCAGTCAACGCGCTGGCAGCAGAGCACCCACTCGGGAGATCACTCGTTCCACGTTGAGCGGAAGGCGATCACGATCCCGGGGTCTCGCGCCTGGCGGCTGGTTGCGGCTCCTTTGTAGGTTTTCGGTCTGTCTCTGCGGCCGGCACGATCGGGGGCCGTGCTCGGCCCCTGGGCGTTCGCTCCGGTCAGGATTTCTGGTCGCTGTCTCGTTCGTTGAATCGTGTTTCAAAAAGGCTGCCGATCGCGTCGAGCGCCTCACGGGCGTCGGGGCCAGTCGCCTCCACCACGAGCCGGGTGCCCGACTCGGCCGCCAGCGTGAGCAGCTCGAGGATGCTCTTGCCGTCAGCCCGCTGCGCGTCGTTGACCAACTCGATCCGCGACTGCCACTTGCGTGCTTCCCGCGCGAGCAGATCCGCCGGCCGAGCGTGCAGCCCTGCGGCGTTGATCACGATGACTTCCCTCGACACAGTCTCCATCTGGAGACCGCCGGAGGCGGCATCGTGAATCGATTCATTGCTCTTTGCGGTCATGTCAGGACGCCACGCCGTGGCTGTCGGCCTCTTCGAGGAGATGCTGGATGTCGATGGGCTCCTTCGCTGACTTCAGGAGCCGACAGAAGGAGTCGTCGCGGAGTTGTCGTGAGATGTTCTCAAGCGCCCGCAGGTGGTCGCCGGGACGGTCTGGCGGAGAGACGAGCAGGAAGAACAGTTGCACGGGCTCCCCGTCGAGGCTTTGGAAGTCGATGCCTCCCTTGCTTACTGCCACCGTGCCCACCAGCCTACTCACGCTCGGGTGCTTCGTGTGGGGCACCGCGACGCCGCGACCTATGCCGGTGCTGCCGAGATCCTCCCGCTTCATGATCGCCTTGACGATGCCTTCCAGGTCACAGGCCGCGATCTTCCCCGCGTCGACGAGCGACTGCGCCATCTCGCGGATCACACCCTCCTTGGAATCCGCCTGAACGTCCGAGCGGATCGTATCGGTGGCGACGAAATCGGAAAACTTCATGCGTGCTGCCGTCTCGAAGGGTGGGGCCGGGGGGCCAAGGAGGGTCAGGACCGGCGGCCCGACTGCACATGCTTGTGGTCGCGGACCTTTTCCTTGTGCTTGCGGAGTTGCTGCTCCATCTTCTGCACGGCGCCGTCGACGCTCCGCCAGAGATGCGCGGAGGTTTCGTGGCTGACGAGTTCGTGGAAGTGTTCGGAAGAGGCCACGATCTCGACCGCCGGCAGGGCCCGATTCTGCAGGTCGACGGTCACATTGAGGGCCGTCAGCCGGTCGAAATACCGGGTCAGCCGCGACACTTTCGACTCGACCTTCGATTGGGCGGCAGGGCTCAGTTGCCCATGACGCGATGAGAGTTTGATTTGCACCCAGTAGCTCCCAAAAAAGGATGGCGATAAGGATTTCGAGGTCGCCCGGGGCACTCCGGCCTCATTTATGGCCGGGCCGCGGTGGCCCTCGGGGGCCCTGCGACGGTTGTCGAGGAGCATATCACCGCCGCCACTATCGCAGCAATTCGCACCACGGAATCCTCGCGTGCGACGCGAAACTCACTCGTCGTCGCGTGCCGCCGGACGCGACGCTGCGGGTGGGGCCGACTCTGCGGGTGGCGGCTCGCGGCGGATGCGGCCCTGCTGGAGCTGGGAGTTCCACCACGCGATCCCGTCCTTCCGGATCCCGGGCGCCCGGTCGGCCCGATACCCCATCCGGTGACGTGCGTCTGGCTGCACGATCTCGATGAGCCGGCGGATCGCGTAGCGACGCACGGCAAGACTGCCGTCGTCGAGCGCTCCGACCAGGAGTGCGTCTTCGCCGGCTGCGAGTTCGGCGTCGGTGAATCCCCTGGCCAGTCTCAAAAGCATGTCGCCCTTGCCGGCCGGGCCGCAGGTTTGCAGCGCGTCGCCGAGCCTGGCGGCGGCGTTCTCACCGCGGGCGAGTGCCAGCGGCACCGTCATCTCCTCAAGCGTCGTCCACTGGGTCTCGTTGAGCATCCCGCGCGGCGATTCGTCGCCGAGCAGCGTCACCAACTGGTCGTAGTCGCCGAGCAGCGCGAGCGTGGCAGCGGCAATCATTCGATTCTCAACGCGTCGATCGTCCGCCAAGTCACTGAGCGGTTTCTCGACATCGCCATCGGCATCCGTTGTGAGCAGACCGGCAAGCGTCCGCGAGGCGGCCCGTGCGAGGCGGTCGTTGCTGGCCGTGGCACTCATCCACGTGGGGTCGACGGGCGGCGGGCCGACGACGCCGGCCGCCGGGTCACGGTCGTCCCAGGCAAGCGTAGCCCGCGGGGCGACGAGCAGTTCGGCGGGCATGCCCGCGAGCGGTTCAGCTGCGCCGCCGTCGGCCCCCGTCTGCCGCCACACTTTCTCGGCCGCTCCCGCGAAGATGGTCGCTCGCCTCCGTGGCTCCGCGTCGCCTCCCGCATCCCGCGTGAGCAAGACTTCGATGCCCGCTGGCTGCCGCATCACTCCGGAGAGCACGCCGCACAGTCCGCCCGCCATCACGCCGAGCTTCGCGTCGGCGGCCTCGCCTCTTACCACGGCACGGCCAAACACAACCTCGAGCCGGGGTGTACCGTCGGGATCGCGGCTCAGCACGGCGCGGGTGTCGGGATGCAGCCGGATCGTTATCCCGTTGATCGTGACTACCGAGTGGCACCAGGGCGGCGCGAGCAGATTTTCCCGATCGGCGAGCGCGTCGTTGACTCTAAGCGGCTGCCAGCGCGGCCTCTCCTTCCCTTCCACAAGATGCAAAAGCAGGCCAACATCGCCTCCGGTGGCCGCATCGGGAAGCGGTGCACCGGCGGCAGGCGGGTCGTGCAGTGCCAGGCGTGCATCAGCCGCCTGGCCGATGGGTGCCATCACCGGTCCGTCTGGTGCGACCGGCCGCGCGGCCGGCGGCGCGACGATCGCGAGCGCGTCGCCGTTGGGTACGCGATGCTCCTCCAGGCCCAGCAGGCTGGGCGGCGACGGTGGCACGGCAGCGGCCACGGCAGGCTGCTCGGCGGGGGCGGCCGCGGGCGGCGGTGGTATGGGTTGCTCCGGGATCGCGGCGGGGATCGGAGCCTGTGCGGCCGGTGGCTCGGCGACGGTGACTGGTTTCACCACGGCCGCAGGCTCCGCTGCCGGCTTCTCGGGCGGTGACTCGGGCACGACCGACGCGACGGCGATCTCTGTGGGCTTCGGCCCGCGCCTGCCGTTGCCGCGAGTGAGCGACCAGACAAAAAAGCCCCCCAGCAGGAGCAGCAGGCCGACTGCAGCGGCAGCCGAAATCCATGCGGCCAGCGGGGCCTTCCGCGGCGGGCGGCGCGGCTGAGAAGACAACACCGGGGCCACCGCGCGAGTCGACTGTCGTGCCGCGGCCGAAGACTCGGGCGTGCGCAGCCGCTCGGTCCCTGCAAGGGCGGCATTCATCGCAGCCGGTTTTCCGCTAGCGGCGACGTGCTTGGCGACCGCGGCCAGAAGCGTTCGCCGCTGACCTGCATCGAGAAGCTCAAGAGCCTGCGGGTCGCCAGTCATCTCGGCGAGCAGGCGGTGGCAGGCAGCCACTTCCGCCAGATGTATGTCTGAGTCGATACAGACCCGTTCGAAGACCTGGAGGCGTTCCGCTCCGAGCACATTGTCGAGAAACTCCGCCGCAGTGTTGGGGTCGTCGGCGAGCCCCCTGCCCTCCGGCGCAGGGGCCGAGAGCCCCGGATGAGCCACGGCGCCATTCGTCCGCTCGACGAGCCGCGGAGCCACATCGCTCGCGGCCACTTTCTCGCCGAGAGCCTTCTGGTCGTCGGAGCCGAGCACGCCGTCGATCCAGGCCAGCAGGGTTCTCACGGTCAGCCGCATCTAGTCCTCCGGGAGGTGGGTCGGGGCTGCAGGGGCTCGCGTGCCCTTCTTTCGCCCTTCCATAGATAAGAGTGGCATTCCCTCGGACTTTTCGTGCAGATTTTCTGGCCAGCGGCGAAAAGCTGGCCAGAAAGCTTTGTCGGGAGCGATCCGACGGGGGCTTTCCTGCGTAGAGATGTCGTCTGTTGGGTTGGCGTTTCCAGAACGCGGGCTAAAATTTACCGGAGACGGCAAAACTCGGCACATCGCCCGGGGCCCCTCGATCCATGAACAGCCTTTGTCGACATCTGCACCTGCGGCACGCCGCGGGCTATATCGAACTCGGCGAGCTGCTCGCCGACGGCGACGCGCCCGTGCCTGAAAACGGCCGAAAACTGCTGCAGCGGGCCCTGGCGGAACTGCGGCACCTGCCGGAACCCAACCGTTCCGGGCCGGTGGCGAGCCTGCTCGAGGGGCGTGCCCTCCGTTCCCTGGGCGAATGGGAAGCGGCTGTTTCCCCGTTCCGGCGGGCGGCGGAGGCCGTACCCGACCAGTTGGAGGCCTGGCTTGGCCTCGGCTGGTGCTACAAGCGACTCGGTCGGCTCAAGGAGGCCATCGAGGTGCTTCACACCGGTCTTGAGACGGCGCCGAGCCAGCCGCTCCTGCTCTATAACCTTGCCTGTTATCACTCGCTCGCCGGTGACGTGTCGGCGGCAGTGGGACACCTCACGCAGGCGATTTCGCTCGACGACCGCTTCCGCGATCTCACCGGTGCGGAGCGCGACTTCGATCCGATCCGGGGGGATCCACGATTCCTTGCGGCCACGCTGGTGGTGGTGTGAGCGATTCCGATCCGCGGTGAGTCGCGGACGGATCCTGGATGCAAGGATGCAAGGACGGATCATCGGATGACCAGCCCCGCCCTCCAGGAACTCATCGCGCTGCTCGGCTGCCCGGCCGCCGGCAATCCGGCGCAGTATCTCTTTGAGCGGGCGATCACCGCAGCCGAACTCGACTGGCGGTTCGTCACCTGCGAGGTCGCAGCAGGAAACGTAGCCGCTGCGATTGCGGGCGTCGGCGCCCTCGGATTTCGCGGCTGTGTTCTTTCCGGTCCGCTTCGCGAAGCAGCGCTCCCGCTCGTGGCCGCGGCTAGCCCGACAGCCACGTTCTCCGGCGCCGTGAGCCTGATTGAGCAGCGGCCCGAAGGCCTCGTCGGCCACATGACCGACGGCCGCGGCATCGTCGAGGCGCTGCGGGCCCACGTCGACCCGGCGGGCAAGTCGGTGCTGATCGTGGGCGCCGATGCCTGTGGCCGGGCTGCGGCCCTCGAACTCGCGCTTGCCGGCGCATCGCGACTGCTCGTCTGCGATCCGCAAGCAGAGCGGACGCTTGCGCTGGTCGACGCGCTCACAGGCGTCCACGCGGTGGAAGCTTCGATGCTCGAATGGCAGGCCGCAATCGCCCTGCCGGATCAGGTGGGCATCATCGTGCTCGCGCCGCTCAGCGGCCACAAGTCCGCGTTCATGGAGCTGCGTCGCGAAGTCTTCGTCGCCGACGCCGTGCTCGCCGGCCACCTCTCTCCCGCCGCCGCGCAGGCCGCCGATCAGGGGTGCTGTGTCGTCGATGGGATCGAGATCCACGCTGCGCAGACGGCGATCGACTTCCACGCCCTGTCGGGCGTCGAGCCCGATGCAGAGATGCTTCGCGATGCGCTGGAAGAGTTTCTCAGCGAGTGAGCCGGCCTCCACGTGATTCTCGCGGAGTCCCTGCGGCCGCCTGAGAGCGCATCCAACGTATGTGCCATCTCGCCGCTCTCCCAAAAGCGAATGCGCCTTAGCCCGTGGTGTATTCCTTCAGGAAGCCCTTGAACTGCACCAGATGCCCCTCTTCGTCGGCCAGCAAACGGATGCAGAGATCCTGGGTGACGTAATCCTCGCCGTCGACCGCCCTGATGATCTTCTTGTACTGCGCGCAGGCGGCCTCCTCGGCGGCGATCACCGACTTGATCACACCGACGACGTCGGTGGTGACGGTGACGGGCTGGATCTGACCGCCGAACACCAGGCTCTTCGAGCCAGGCACGTGGCCGCCAATCTGCTTGATGCGGTTGGCAAGTTGCTGGGCGTGACCGATCTCGCCGGTCACGTCGGCCGCGAGCGACTTCTTGATTTCCTCGGCCCGCACGCCGTCGAGGTTCGTGCTGTTGGCGAGGTAGTTGAGCACCGTCTCGAGCTCCATCTGGTAGCTCTCGAGAAGCAGGGTAATCGTCTCTTGGGTGGTGACGGCCATGGCAGACTCCGGGTGGCAGGGGTGACGGGACAACACAACCGCTGAGCTTCGATGATTCGCCGGCGCGACGCTACTCGCCGGCAGCGAGCCTGCCGATCCGCCGGTCGAGCGCTGTGGCGCTCGACCGCACGTCGGAAACGGGATCCTCGGCAAGGTTCGTGATGAGTTTTGTGATCGCTGCGGGAGGCGGCTGCTTCGTGTCATCGATGAGCAAGCTCACCCCCTTGAGGGCGTTGACCACGATCATCGCCCGCCGATACCGCTCGGCCTGACCCTTTTGGTCACCCTCAGGCGGTACCACGTCCGGCAGGGAGAGCATCTCTTCGAGCGGCTGCCAGGCGGCATCCGCGCCCTGCCTCGCCAACCCGATTGCGGCGTTGTAGCGAACGTCGTCGTCGCCGTCCTCCACGAGCTGGCCGAGCCGCTCGCCGGCCCCCGGCCCGCCGATCACGCCGAGCGCAAACGTGGCCGATGACCGTAGCGTCTTCATATCGCTCTGCGTGGCCACGAGGATCGCCTTGGTCACAGCGGCCGGCTCGGCAAACGACTTCCCGGCGGCAGCGAGGTTGGATGCAAGCACGGCGAGCGCTTCGACGGCCGCCTGAGCGGTCTGCGGGTCGGTGGTGTCGGTGGCCCGCTTCAGCAGCGGCACGGCCGCCTCGGGCACAGAAAACTCCCCGAGCGCTCGGCAGAGGTAGCCGCAGAGCGTCTTCGACTGTTCGGCCGCGTTGCCGCTACCCTTCGGCCGGCCGCTGGCCACCTCGTCGTCGAGAATGCCCGCGAGGTCCGCAGCGAGTTTCGTGTCGCCCTTGAGTGCAGCGCCGCCCGGACCTCGAAGGTCGTTGGCGAAGTTGAGGGCCACCTGCCAGCGGCCCTCGTTATTGCGTCGCAGGGCCCGCACATAACTCTCGGGATCGTTGCCCATCTGGGCGAGCCAGTAAAATCCCCACACCACAAACAGCCCGCAGGCCACGATCGTCAGCGGAACCAAAAAAAGTTGCACCAGAAACGCAGCGCTTGGCGGTTCAACGTGCGGCAGGGCATCGTCCGGCGTGGGGCCGCGACGGGTGGGTTCGCTCATGCTGCAAGTCTAGGAGGTCGGGAAAGTGAGTCAACGTCTCCACGTAGACGGCCGTACCTGCTGGCTTGATGCCGACCTGCCGACCGTCGCTGAAAATCTGGCCCTCGACGAGGCACTCCTTGCCGACGCCCACGACGGCCTGCTCACCGGATCCGTGGTCAGGACATGGATGGCCCGCGCCCCGACAGTCGTGCTGGGATCGTCGAGCCATGTGGAACAGGAGATCGATCTCGATACCTGCCGCTCCCGCGGCGTGCAGGTGCTGCGACGGCCGAGCGGCGGGCTCACTGTCGTGCTTGGTCCGGGATGCGTAATGTGGTCGGTGATCGCGCCGACCCCGGAGGCTACGCCGTCGATCGAACGGATCCATGCGGCGATGCTCGATCCGCTCTGCGCCGCGCTCGTCGTGGCCGGAAGGGCGGTCGTGCGGCGCGGTTCGAGCGACCTCGCCGTCGCGGTGGATGGCATCGAGAGAAAGGTGTCGGGCAATGCGCTGCGGGTGCGGCGGCAGGCCGTCCTCTATCACGGCACGCTGCTCGACGACTTCGACCTCGATCTGATATCGCAGGTGCTCAGGCATCCGCCACGCGAACCCGGGTATCGTGCTGGCCGCGATCACGCCGCCTTCGTCGCCAACCTCGGTCTCGGTCGCGGGCCGCTCGAGGCCGCGGTGCGGCAGGCATTCGGAGCCGACACTCTGCGCCGCAACTGGCCCGAGGAGCACGTTGCTTCGCTCGTCCGCGATCGCTATCTCGACGTCGCATGGACCCACCGCCTGCCGTGACGCGTCTCTGCACCGACACGGCGAGTGCGGTCCAAACCGCCAACCGGAGCCACGACCCGTCCGACTGCGTCGACCTGGCAATCTGCGTCGACGACACCGGATCTGTCGGATGGGAAGCGGTCGAATCCGTGGGTCATCGTGGCCAGGGTCCCCAGTCGATGTCCCAAACTATGGTGTCGGGTAGGGATGTCTCACACGGGACTCCTTCCCTCGGTAAACCAGCCTTTCGTCAGCGGCGGCGCCACGATAGGTTTCCCGACCCGATCGACAAGACGTCGAATCGTCAGCCCGCAACAGGAGGTTGCCTTCCATGCGTCTGCACATGAATGCCGCGGATGTCCGTGGTCTCGTTTCGCGTCACTTCATCAAACTGGGTGCCTGCGTCGTCGACGTCGATGATCTCCAGGAAAACATCCGCATCGACCGCGGCCGGTGCGTGGCGCGGTGCTATCGCGTGTCGGAGATGTTCGCGATGTGGATGATCGACGTGGGTGTTCTGCAGTTTTACGACGCTGACGGCGAGATGCTGCACACCGTGAACCTGTTCACAGAACTCCAGCCACAGCGAGCCGCGGCCTGATCGCGACAGCCTCATATCGGAAAACAGCGGAGTTCGTGGGCGTTCCGGGGGGAGCGTCAGCGCGGCCCGCACGGGATGAAGCGGGGGGTTTATGTCGATGCAGGCTTACGCAGGGCGGCCGCGCCGGCTTTCGATCGTAGTTCCCGCGACCAACGTCGTTGCGCTCGAGGAAACGCTCATCAGCGTCCTCGAACATCGGCCCGACGCCTGCGACGTAATCGTCGCGCTCGGCGTCCCCTATGACGATCCGTGGAACATCCGCGACGAGGTCACGTTCGTCGACGTGCCTCAGGCTGTGAGCCTCGTCGAGTGCATCAACGCCGGTGCGGCCGCGAGTACGGGCGACGTGGTCCACGTGCTCGCCGCGGGCTGGAAGGCCACCGCGGGCTGGACCGATCGGGCGCTTGACCACTTTGCTCGCGGCGACGTCGGCGCCGTGGTGCCGCTCGCTGTTTCCGAGGGCGATTGCGACCAGCCCGTAGTGGCTGGCATTTACCGCGCTGCAGGGGGCAGGAGCGTGCCGGTGGTGCCGCATCGTAACGACGATGGCAGCATCACGATGCGCGTAGCGCCGTCGGCTCCGATCATCGAGGCAGGGTTTTGGCGGGCCGAGGTCCTGACCACCATCGGTTTCTCGACGGCATGCGGCGACTCGCTCGCGGCCGCCGACATGGCGGCGGCGCTCACAGCGGCGAAGCTCGACGTGATCGTCGAGACCAGTTCACGGGTCGTGAGCGGTCCGGCCCAGCAGTGCTGCGGCGGGTTTACGGCCGGCCTCCATGCCGAGCGGCTCTTCTGGCGATCGCTATCTTGCGAACGTCTGGTGCCTGCTCTGATCGCCCACGCCGGCGAGGTGCTGCGGCATGCGGCGGCGACGGTCCCCTGGGGCACATTCGGCATGCTTGCGGGCCGGCTCGCGGCGCTCGTGCAGTTTGGTTCATGCGTGCCCCGCACACGGCAACTCGCGATTCTTATGAGCCAAGAGGCCCGCCATCCCGTAGCTGGAGAGACATCGGCCCGCACGCTCAGGGTCGACGGCTCGCACGAGTCACCATCCCGACCGCGCGTCGATTCACGGGCCCCAGCTCTCAAGCGGTCGGCCTGACCATCGGCCCGTCACTCGGCCGTCACTGCCAGCCGCGGCCGCGAAAGGCCACTGCTTTTTCCGACCTACCGAGGCTGCTAGACTCCAGGCGTCGGATATGCCCTCGTAGCTCAATTGGATAGAGCGTCAGCCTCCGAAGTTGAAGGTTACTGGTTCGATCCCAGTCGAGGGTACTGCGAGCAAGAAGGTGGCACCTTTTCGAGGTGGAATCGAAAGGGCCGAGTCGACGAGCGGGTAGACCTTGTCCTTGGTCGTGAGCCACCTCCGCGACAATCGGGTCATCTTGCTCATCGACGGTTGGCTTCCTGCCGGCAGGGCACGAACCCGCAGGGACAGCCTTGGTCCCGGCCAGATTCGCTCGAAGCGATACCCACCAACGCCCGCGTGCCACCATACGTGCACGGGCGTATATTCCCTTTCTGTTGCCAACACGGATTCGGAGACACCTCCATGGCAAGCGTTTCACTTCGTGACTTGGGGCTCGACCGGCTCAGCATCGAAGAGCGACCCCAACTCGCCGACGCGATCTGGGACAGCGTCGTTCACGAAGTGGGGACGTTGCCGCTGCCGGAGTGGCAGCGGGCTGAGTTGGAGTGCGATAGAGGTCGCAGCACTCGCGAGGTTGCGACGAAGTTTGATGTGAGTGAGTCGTGGGTGCGCCGTATGAAGCAAGAGCGTCGGGAGCTCAACAAGACTGCACCTTTGTTGAAGCGGCGGCGTGCGCCCTTGTGACCTACGGCAGGGACAACCTTGGTCCCTCATGGTTGCGGCCCGGCGTTTGTGAGAACCCGGCTATGACACGCTCGATGCCGTCCGAAAGATGGTCTTCGAGGAAGTCGTTGGATAGAGTGCACATAGCATCAGGAACGATACGTCCCCCAAGACGTGTTGGAAACGCCTCAGAGGTGTTTCGGCAACCGGGCCACTGCACGGCAAACGGTGCTTCCGCCGGCATGAAAATGTCGGCGGGATGTGCGTGAGGACTCGTTCCTCACGAAAAGAATGTTGCAGCAGTCTGCCGGGCGGCGACGCCCATCGGATTGGTTCCTGATGCGTTGCTCATTCTGAAGTACGCACGATGCCCTCGCTGAGCCAGCCCGTTCGTGTCCATAACCTGACCGCGTGGTTCATCTTCGCCCCGCCAGCGGCCGTCTCTTCCGCCCGCGACTACGCGGTTCTCGAGGAGACGATTGCCACCGAAACGGCGGTGCTTCATGAAACGGGCAACGTCGACCTCTTCATCCAAGCAGGCGACATCGTGAAGGGCGGCCGCCAGGACCGCACCATCGGTGCCGACTTCATCGTGCCGGCCAGGTCGGGAAAAATCCCGCTCCCCGCCTCCTGCGTAGAGCGGTCGCGCTGGCACCGCCGCCACAAGGAGTCGGACAAGCTCTTCTCCACAGCCAAGGACTTTCTCGCGTCGAAGAAGGCCCGACTCGCCCTCAGGTTTTCAAAAAGCCAAAGCGAGGTGTGGGACAGGATCACGGAAGAGCAGGAGCAACTGGTAAAAGCGGTTCAGCAGGAGGTCAGTGACGCCGAATCCCCCACCAGCCTGCAGCTCACCTACGAAAGCGAAGGCGTGACCGACGCGGTCGAGGACTATGCGGCCGTGTTGGATAAGGCCCTGCCCGAGACCAGCGGCAGCGCGGTCGGCGTGGTGTGGGCGATCAACGGCGTCCTCAGCCATGCGGATCACTATGCGAGCCCGCACCTCTTCGCCAAGCTCTGGCGAAAACTACTGCGGGCAGCAGCCACGGAGGCCATCGGGCAGCGGGAGCAGCGTGATCAGGCGAGCGGCGCGGCAACCGAACCGCCATCCATCGAACCGATCCGCGAGTGGCTAGAGCGCATTCGACTTCCGTGGAACGCCGGCTCGGGGGCGGCAAAAGTCTCGTCGCCGGGGCGAGGATACGCCCCAGGCTTCTCGAGCGTTCGCCGACCCCCTCGCCTACTTCACCAAGCTGCCATCTCGCCGCTCCACCAAAGGCAGATGCGATCTAGACAACCACGTGTCCACTCGATCGACGCCCGCGGAGGAGGAACGGCTTCCGCCCCGCACGCGGCTTCGCACCACCGCTTCGAGGCGTTCGATACCTCCCTCGACGCAGCGACCCCACTCTACGTGACCGTCTTGGCCGAATGACCGAAAAGAGTAAACACCTTCAACAATAATCAACCACCAACCCAGCGATCCCTGCGGGAATACACGAGTAGGATCCGCCACCTTGATGCGGCTCGAGCCCGGGAACTCGTGGCCCTGTTTCGCCGGCCCATTCCGGCGACGGGGCCGACGCTTGCGAACGACGCTCTCGACCCGGTCGTGGCCGCGACCTACGGAGAGGCCTCACTCGAGCGATCACCCGGCGACGCAGCCGAAGGTATCATCGGCCACTATGCCACGCATCTCTACCTGCATGAGGTCATCCGCCTCCCGCTCTCCGTGGCCCGACAACTCGCGCAGCATCGAGGGCACCTCTATCTCGATACGCTGACGACCGTCACCGATGCCGTCGCTGCCGAACTCGGGAAGCACACAGGCGGCGGGCTCTCGCTCAACAACCTCCGAAGGCTCTCCGACTCAGCCGCCTGGTCGCTGGGCCGTCACGATGGCGAACTCTCACTCAAACGCATCCAGAACCTCAATGACAAAGCCGCCCTCGGCCTGGCGCAGCACGACAACGAGCTTTACCTGTGGGGCTTGAAGCACCTGTCGCCGAGTGCCGCAGCCGCCCTGTCGTGCCAGCGCGGCGATCTGTTTCTCGAGGGGCTGGCTTGGCTGCCCGACGAGGTGGCGACGCACCTTGCAAGGCATTTCGGCAAGCTGCACCTCCACCGGCTCACGCATCTGAAGGAAGCCGCCGCCCACGCACTCGGCAGCCGGACAGGGCATCTCTGCCTCCGCGGGCTCAAGTCGCTTTCGCCGACCGAGGCGCACCTTCTCTCGAAGCATCGAGGTCCGCTCTATCTCAATGCCGTCGAGATCACCGATGCCGTTGTGCACTCCCTCGGCCAGCACGAAGGATCCCTCTCGCTCTCGCCGCCAAGCGGCATCCGCGACCACCACCTCGCGTCGCTCATCCAGCATGTCGGGCCACTTTTACTCGGCGGACTCACAACGCTGGATCAACGCACTGCTGCGATCCTCGCGAGTCAGCAGGGTCCACGGGGCATCCCCGGCCTCTCCGGACTTTTTGTGAACAATATCGAGCACGTCACGCCGCCGGTGGCCGCGATCCTGGCGACACACCGAGCAGGAGAACTCTCGTTGAACGGCATCACGGCTCTCACCGAGGAGACAGCCCGTGAACTTGTGAGGCATCCGCTTCTGACCCTCGATGGCATCACGAGCGTGACCGACCGAGTCGCAGATATCCTCGCCTCCCATGCAGGCGGATCGCTATCGCTCAAGGGGCTCGGCAACGTGAGTCCCTCGCGGCTTGCAAAACTCTGGCAAAACCCGGGCATCGAACTGCCACACCGGCTGCGGCTCGACCCGGCGACTCCCGCCGCGACCGGATTATCGCCCCATCCAAGCCAAGACGAAATGATCGCGGTCATCGAACGCATTGCCCAAGCGGGCGAAGAAGCGCTGAATATCAAGTAGCACACCACCAGGAGGCTCTTCCGTGTCCGCTGAAGTCTCGAGGAAAAATGTCGTCGTGTTCACTGGCGCTGGCATGAGCGTCGAAAGCGGCCTGCAGACCTTTCGCGGCGACGGCGGCCTCTGGGAGGGTCATCGCGTCGAGGATGTGGCCACGCCCGAGGCCTGGGCCAAAGACCCGGTCCTCGTGCTCGAGTTTTACAACAAGCGGCGGCGAAAGGTGCGGGCGGCACAGCCGAACGCCGCGCACCGGGCCCTCGTCGACCTGGAGAGCGCCTACGACGTTCGGATCGTCACGCAGAACGTTGACGACCTCCATGAACGGGCCGGCTCGATGCATGTGCTGCACCTGCACGGCGAGGTTCTTTACGCCAGGAGCACGCGGGATCCGAGCCACACACAATACCTTGGCGACACCGACATTGCCCTCGGCGACACATGCCCACTCGGCAGCCAACTGCGGCCGCACATCGTGTGGTTTGGAGAAATGGTGCCTGCGATGGACGAGGCGGCCAGGATCGTGTCGCAGGCTGACATCTTTGTTTGCGTCGGCACGTCGCTGCAGGTCTACCCAGCCAACTCGCTCATCGACGCAGCGCCCCGCCGCACCCGACGGATCGTCGTGAATCCCGAGGTGCCCGATCTTGTGCCCGGCGACATCTGCGAATGCATCGCCAAGACCGCTTGCGAAGGCGTGCCTGAACTGGTCGCGAGCCTCCTCAGGTAAAAAAGTGTCAGGACTGCAAAGCACCTTGGACGGCGTCGTCGGCCAAGGCCGTGCCGCCTCGGGCGTGACCGTATCTGCCCAAGAAGCCCCATTCGTCCGCGATGTCTTCGGCCGAATCAACGTCCAGCGGCAACAGCACAGGCTGAAGCCCTGCACCTACGATAAGGCGCTCGAGAAGGCGGCTCAGGCTCATGCTGAGTGGATGGCACGCTATCGAAAATGGAGCACCTCCAGCCTGCAGCCGCGTCGTTTGACGAGCATCGCACCTGCAACCATCACCCGATCAACCGGGCGATCAATCCTGGCTCCATCGGCTGGGACGAGGTGTTCTTCGTGGAGAAGACTGCCACGCGGGCGGTCGTCCACACCAAACCAAACGCCGATGATTATGTGGGCGAGATCATCGCCGCGGGCTGGGGAGCGGGGCATCCCGCTTCAGACACAGCTCAGATCGTCGATGGCTCGATGAAGTCCCCAGGTCACCGCAAGAAGATCCTTACAACCCACTACCAGGAGAGTTGCGGTACGTTACCCACGTTACGGATTGAACAGCCGATTGGATTCGTCCGCCCTCCGCATAAGACCGTCAGACGGATCTCCCTGTCCTCTCGGACACGCTCGATCTGCACGAGCTTCGTCCACATCGTGATGTCGAGTTGGGCGCGAAAGAAGAGCTTTCCCGGGCCGCTGCGAAGGCGCTGCTTGCTTGTCCGCAAAACATCTCTTGGTCCCGGCGAGCAAGAACCCCCGGCACACGCGCCATCGAGGGCTTCGACCATGCCGACGGCTTCACGGCGATCGGTGAGCGGCTCCTGGCATCGTAGTCGTCGTGAGCGTCGGTCCGCGAGGCGCACGGGCTTTCCCGTCAGCTCGTGAAGACGAAGGCGATCGATCCGGCCCACAAGATCCGGGCACTCAAGGATTTCGACCGACTGACCGGCCGAATTCAAGAGTTCTACGGCCTGACCGACCTCGACACGCTCCCGGTTCGCCGCCAGCGGCTATGGCCCGTGAAGTGCCGGGTCTACGACCTCGTCAACTTCGCCAGCGAAGTGACCACCCACGTCGCCGTGCAGGCCGAGTCGCGGCTCGTGCAATCGTAGATCGGCAGCACGGTCGCAACGGAGTTCGACCTCGAGGGCACGGCCGACTAGACCGCCTCTGCCTTTGGTGGAGCGGCGAGATGGCAGCCTGGAGGAGGGAGGCAAGGGGGTCGGCGAACGCTCGAGGAGCCTGGAGCGTATCCTCGCCCCGGCGACGAGAATTTTGCCGCCCCGAGCCGGCGATCCACGGAAGTCGAATGCGTTCGAAGCGAAGGAGTTCACCGACCTACTCATCGGCGACGGGCCGGAGTGGGTCGTGTCACAAGCAGCCCGCCGGGGCCGTTGACCGGGGGCTTCGCTCGGTGGATTTTTCTCGTCACGTGTCATGGTCACGCACCGGCATGAGACGTGTGGATCTCCTCCAACGAAGACCTCAGTTTCGCTCAGCTTTCTGAAGCCGCGCGGCATGGTGGTCGTGGCAGGTGAAGAAGATTACCTGCGTGCGCTTGGAAAACTCCCGCAAGATGTCGACGGCGATGCCCATCCGCGTCGGATCGAAGTGAACCAGTGGGTCGTCGAGCATCAGGAAGCCACCACCGTGCGCCAGATAGGCTTCTGCCATCGCCAGCCGCACGGCCAGGGCCAACGCGCCGCCGCCGCCATGCGACAGCCGCTCCGGCCGCAGGGACACCGGCCCTCGCACCACCGTGGCCGGAAGTTGGCCATCGAACTCAAGCGCCGCGCCGCCACCCGTGATCTGCGAGAAGATTTCGGACACCCGTTTGCCAAACTCCTTAAGCGGATCCTCCTCGCGAGCCGCCACGGTCCGATCGAACTCCTGCCGAATCCGTAGATACGCCCGCCCGTGGGCCCGCGCTCGTTCAAACTTCCGTTTCTCAGCCGCGGCCTTCTCGGCTACGTCCTCACTGCGGCGATCTCCCAACTGGCCCATGAGCGCGGCGGCCTCCGCCTTTTTCACCGTGAGTTGCTGCTGGCCCGTGAGCTGGCTCGCCTGGGCCGTGTCGATCGCCGCGACGAACGCCCTTGGCGAATCGAATCCCTCGGGCAGCTTGGGGAGTGCGGCGAGTTCCTCCCTGACCTGCTTGAGAACGCTTCGCGATTGCACCAGGTTCTCACCTACAGTTGCATGATCGGTGTAGGTAGTTTTCCAATCCTCGATCGACTGCTTGTGCGTGGCGGCTCGTGCGTCGCCGTCGGCACGCTTTTTGTGAACATCATCGATGGCCTGTTCGATCGCGTTGACGTCTCTGGCGTTCGGCAGGTTGTCGATCGCCTTGATCTCCGAGGCCCACTCCTCGAAAGTTTTCCCGGCCAGCCGTCCCTCGAACAAAGCTTTCTGGTTGTCAGCCTGATTCGCGGCCTCTCGGTGCAGTTCGGCTTTGATTCGCATGTCGTTGGGCACCTTGGCGTCGCAGGCCACCAGCTCGTGTGCGAGGGCCTTGCGATCGTGGACCAGCGACTCGAAGAGCGCGGCCACGTCGTCACCGCCACTCTCGACGGTGAGCGTGATGCCGCCGGCGACCACGCGGACGCGGGCCTCAGCCGTGCCGGTCGTGGTTTCCGGTCCCACGGCCAAGGTCCTGGCAGGCTCGACACCTCCCTCGACCGAAACCGTGCCGGCCTCCTCTGCCTCAATCCGCCACGCCAGTGTGCGGGAGGCCAGCTTATTTTCCGCTGCAGTGATCACCCGCTCGAGTCGCTCGACCGTGTCGAGCCGCTCCTTACCGGGATCCGGATGGTTGGCGAGCTCCGCCGTCGCCTGCTCCCATGCCCGCTTGGCATCTTCGACCGCCGTGAAGGCCTGCCGGGTGGCTGCAGCGACCTGCCGTCTCTTCGCATTCTCCAGTTCTTTCTGGAGCGTGATCAGCTGCGGCTGAAGATCTTTCTGCTGGCGTTCCCACTCGTCGATAGCGGCTTCGGCCCGCGGCCAGCTGCCGAACGCCGCCGCCATCGCAGTCTCTTCTCCTTCGAGCCTTCGCAACCGTTCGCCAAGCTCGCCGCGTTCGGTCACGCCGTTCCGCAGGCCGCCGAAGTGCTCTACGAAAGCAGCAGCCGTGGCATTCGCCTGCTCGATCGTCGCCACCTCACCGCTCAGTCGGTCGATCTCCCGCTCGGTGCCAAGGATCTCCTCGTGCTCCGCCATGAGCTGCTGCCAGGAATACCACGCCGCGAGGATCCCGCCGACGCCTTTTATCCAACGATTATTGATGCCTTTTTCTTGACCATTCTGAGACTCGGGCCTGCCTCGTTCCTCATTCCAGCGGCCGAAGGCGGCTTTGATCCGAGCGTCGAGCTCATTGAGCAGCCGCTGCTCGTTCACGTCGGCGTCTCCGCCAGCTGCGGCCCGTAGCAACTCGCCAATGTCCTGTAACTCGGCCGCGTTCTCCTGGATGACTTTCAGTGTGCTTTCCAACTCAGCCTGACCAGTAAACAGGACGTGCCGAAACGTCGCCTCGCTGTGCGCGAGCATCGCGGCGAGTTCCGTCTGCACGACTTCCGGATCAGCAAATGAGGTCGTGCCGTCGCTCAGCGAGCTCGACTCGCCAGCGCCCCATTGCTTCTCGAGCGTCCACGTTTTGCCTCCGTGGTCGAAGGTGAGCATGACTGCCGCGTGGTCGCCCGCCGGCAGCGGTAGCCAGCGGCCGACTGAGTTCTGATTCTCGAGTTTCGACTTTGTAAGGTTTGTCGGCGTGAACAGGGCATGAAAAATCGCCTGCCGCAGCGTGGTCTTGCCCAGCTCGTTGGGGCCGTCGATCACCACGAGGTGCTTGTGGAAATCCCATGACTCGTTGGGGAATCTCCCGAAGGGGTGGAGCTTGATCGTCTTGAGCCTCATCGCCGCGCAACCTCCTCAATCAGCTCGTAGGCGAGCGTGGCCGCGTCGGGATGCTCCTCGTCAGCCAACAGCGCGGTCAAGAGCCGATGGGCCAGCCCCCCGGTGCGGTAGCGGGCGGCGACGTGCGCGGCATCGATCCGGTCGTGGAGGTCACGTTCCTCCGAGAGCGTCAGAAACCCTGGCCGTAGCCGTTCGATCGCGGCGTCGAGCTCGCCGCGCTCCGCCGCCGACAACCGCCCCGAGAGCTGCAGGTCGAGGACCGTGGAAGCTGCGTCGTATGACTCGCATTCGTGCAGCAACGCGGCGACGTCGTCGGCCGAGCACACCTCGTTCACCAGTCGCACGAACCGGATCTGGCCCGGGGCGAGCCGCTCGTACCGCACCACTCGGTCGCCGTCACACTCGATCCACCAGGCCGAGCCGCCGTGGTGGCAGCGGAGCGAGTTGGGCGTGTGGATACCGGCCATGAAGTAGGGAGATCGCTCGCCCTGCTCGGTCGTCGGAAATGGCACATGGACATGGCCGAGCAGCCAGGTTGCCATGCCGGCCGACTCGAGGGCCGCCGGCTCCATGGTGAAGTACTGCCCCTCGGCGTCGAGACTGAGGCCCGTCACGTTGCCGTGGGCGATCCCGATCCGCAGGCCGTCGGGATGCTCCCGGGCGGCATCGGCCACCCAGCCGATCGTCGGCTCACGGCCCGTCTTCGAGGGGCACGGGCATGGGAAAAAGTGCACTGCCTGGCCAGCGACCTCGTACGTCTTCACCTTGCCATCGGTGAGAAGATCGACGTTTCCCGCTCCCTCGATCTCCTGGAGAAACCGCTTCCAGACCTCAGTTTCCGGGCCGGTGCAGAAGTCGTGGTTTCCGGGCACAACGATGGCCGCTGTACCGGCAAAGCCCTTGAGGACGGCCGCCGTCCGCCTGATGTCCTTCACCGTGACCCGCGGCGAGTCGAAGAGATCCCCAGCGACCACGAAAAAATCGGCCCCCCGATCATTCGCCGTCGCGACGAGCCGCTCAAGGGCCGCGAACCGCTCCTCGACGAGCTTGTCTCGCACGTCGGCGGGGTGTTGCTGGAACGGCAGGCCGATGTGGTTGTCGGCCGTGTGAACGATGCGAATGGGCATGGAATGGATGGCTCCTGGAATCGCGACGGGCGGCCAGCTTGCGCCATGAACCCGCCTAGTCTACGGAACGATCCTCCCGGCGCTTCGCGGCGACCATGCTCGGTGGCGGCGCTGAGGCATAATCGGCCAAACTCTCTAGATTTTCCCATAAACCCCCGCACTACCCGACATGGTGGGAGTGGAAAAGAATGTTGCTGCAACGTTCCCCTGGGGGTCGGCGTAGACATGGTCGGAGGTGACCCATGACGACCTCCAACGTGAAGTTTCGGTTCAATGGCGGATCAGTTACACGCATGTGCAGGCGAGCAGCGCCGGCCATGCTAAGCAACTCGTGCTTGCCCAGTACGGCGGCACGGTTACCGTGCTCTCCGTCGAGCGTGCCTGAGTAAGTTTTCGCTAGGATCCCAAAATGCCGCTCTCGATCCGCTGTGTTCGCTCGCTCTTGGAGGTGATCGATCCGGCCGTGGAGTTTCTCTCCCGGCCGGTCGATCTCTTCACGCGGCAGCGGATCGTTGTGCCAACGGCCGGGGCAAAAGCCTGGCTGGCGGCCAAGCTCGCGGAGCGGCTGGGCGCGGGCAAGCGGGCCGATGGAGAGTCTGTGGGCGACGGGATCGTCGCCCACGTCAATTTTTCGTATCCGGGGACGATCTCAGCGCTGCTCTCGGATGACCCACGGCCCGAGATCGATCCGTGGGACGTCGATCACGTGACGGTCACGATCCTCGAGGTACTCGCGAACGACGAAGTGTTTGAGCAGGCAGTCAAGCGGGCTGGCGGCCCCCTGCTGGCCGCTCGCCGGATCGCTGACCGCTTCGACCACTACCACTTCCGTCGCCCCGGGATGATCCTTGAGTGGGAGAAGGGCGAGGCTCGGCTGAGCCCTGAAGCCGACGCCGCGGGTAGTCGCCTCGACATAGACCTTCGGACTCGCGACCGCTGGCAGTTCGACCTCTGGCAGAAGGTGCGGGCGAAGATCGGCGAACCGAGCCCGCCGGCCCGTGAGCAAGAGGCAACGGGGCCTGTCCCCGAAGCCGTGTTTGTGGCCGGCATGCAGGGGCTGTCACTGCACCAGATCGGCCTGCTGGAGCGGCTGGCCGGGATGCCGTCGAAGGCGGGAGACGCCTGCGACGTCACGGTGCTGCTCGTCCACCCGTCGCCTGCACTCCGTGAAGTCTGGGCAGGCAACGCGCCGCCCGTTTCCAAAGACAAGGCCACTGCGCCGGTTCGTGGCGATCCGCAGCCGGCGAGCGGCGTCGATCCGCTCGTAGATGCCTGGCTGCGGGGCACCCAGGAATCCCAGTGGCTCCTGGCCTCGCAGGGGCTGCACCCCGCGCATGCCAACGCGACGATCGAGGCGTCGCCACCGGCCGAAGCAGCCCTGCTCGCCCGGCTCACATACACCGTCGCCACCGGACAGCTACCCGATACCGCCGCCGGCGAGGCCGCACTCAAGCAAGACGACCAGTCGGTGCGGATCCATCGCTGCCACGACCTCGGCCGGCAGGCGGAGGTGCTGCACGATGCGATCCTCCACGCCTTCCGGGAGATCCCCGATCTCGCTCCCCATGAGGTTGTGATCCTGAGCCCACAGATCGCGAAGCTTGCTCCGCATCTCGAGGCGGTGTTCAACCGCGATGTGACCGGCAACGACGAGAGCGGGAAGCGGGCTGAACTGCATCTGCCTTTGCTCGTGGCCGACCGTGGCATCCGTGAGGTGAGCCGTGGGGCCGAACTGCTGGCGGCGCTCATCGAGTTGGCCGGCTCCCGCTGCTCGGTCGATGCGATGCTGGCGGTGGCCGCGCATCCGCTCGTGCTCGCCCACTTCGGCCTGGACAACAAAGACGTCGATATCTGGCAGCGGTGCATCGAACGGACAAAGATCCGCTGGGGTCTCGACGCCGCCCGCCGCGGCCGGGCCGGCCTCGACCAGCCCGATCTCCTCGCGCACACCTGGCGGCTGGGCCTCGAGCGGACGCTCCTGGGCGCGGTCATGCCCGACGGTGCCCCCGAGCCCGCGCTCGGCGGCGTAGTACCGCTGCGAGCAGTCGCCGCGGCTGACGTCACGTCGCTGGCGCCGCTGATCACGATCTTCAGGATCATCGACGACCTCGACCAGGTTGTCGCCAAGGAGCGGCCAACAGGAGAGTGGTGCGACCTGCTTGAGCAGGCGCTCGGCCAGTTGGCCGGTGCGGAGAGCGACGAGCTGGCCGTGCCGCTGGGGGAACTCAACACGCTGCGGCAAGCGGCTGCAGCGGCCAAGGGTGCGGCGCCGGCCGATACCAAAGTCCCCTGGCACGATCTGAAGACGATCCTCGCCGCCACGCTCACCGCCCCGGTGGGCCGCCAGCCGCTGCGGACGGGCGTGATCACGGCCACGTCGTTGATCCCGCTGCGGGGCGTGCCGTTTCGCGTGGTCTGCCTCGCCGGCTATGACGACGACGCGGTCACGCCGCGGGAGGGCGACAGCGAAGACCTCACCGATCGCCAGCAGCTGCTGGGCGACCGGGACCGCGGCCTGGAGGTCCGCCGCGAGCTGCTTGACTGCCTGCTCGCCGCTGGCGATCGCCTCGTCATAACCTGCACCGGCATGGACGTGAAGAACAACAAGACGCGGCCGCTGGTGACACCCTTGGCTGAGTTCACCGACTTTGTCGGGCGTCACGGCGTGCCGACCTTCGAGCATGACGGCGAACGCTTCAGCGCGATCGAAATCATCCATCCCCGCCATGCCTGCAGCCGCGGCAACTTCGTGAGCGGTGAGAACGGGGTGCTGCAGACCGCCGAGCCCTGGAGCCACGATGCCGCCGCCCTGGCCGCGGCAAAGGCGCTCGGCAAGGAGCCTGAGCGGCAGACCGTGACGGCTGCAGCCGATCCGGTCACGACCCAAGTCGTTCCGGACGTGATTGATCTCAAGTCGCTCGCCGAGTTTATGCACGACCCGCTCTGGCCCTACGTTCGCAGGACGCTCGGCATCAATCCTTGGCGAGAAGACGACCTCTCAACGCCCGCCACGCTGCCACTGGAGCTGGAAAAGTTTGAGAAGCGGAATTTGCGGGATCCTTACATCGAGCAACTGCTCGCGGCCGGTGACAGCAAAGCCTTCGAAGCCGCCTGGAAAGAGTCGGTCACAGCCAACGGCGACGTCCCCGTCCTCGGCTTCGGCGAGGCCGCGGTCGCGGAGATCACGCAGTTCTCGGCGGCGCTGCTCGCGTTGGCGGAGGACGAGGATGTTCCTCTCAATAAGGGACGCCCAAAAGACATCGCCCTGTCGCTCGATGGCGTCAGCCTCACGGGCAGGATCGAACGGTGCTATCCAGATACCGAAAACGTCGCGACGATCGTCCTTGTGCGGCCAGATGCAATCGACACGGGCGATCACGGATTTCGGGTTGCGAAGGCCCTCGCGGGGCTGCAGCTCCTTGCTCTTCGGGCTGAAGGGCGTCAGGCAACGGGCTGGACTCTCAGTCAGAATGAAAAGTGGAAGCCCAGCCTGAGTGGGGAAGTAGCCGAGCCCAAGAAGATCGTCCAACTCCGCGTCATTCAACTCGCCGACGAGATCACCCAGACGATGGCGGCGCAGATGCTCCGCGAACTCGGGGTGCTCTATCACGAGGCCACACACCAGCCGCGAGGCCTGTTTGATGAAACCGCAGGGCACCTCGCGAATGACATGGCCGCAGCATTGGAGGCGTTTACCACGTCCACTACGAGTGACCGCTACGCACAGAGCAATGAAGCCGTCGTCTATGGAGGCCAGCCAGACTTCAGCCACGTGTTCGACGATGCGAACCCCGAACAATGGCGATCAACCCTGCACTTCTACCAGCGATTCCTCGCACTGAACAAAGTGCCCTACGACAAAATCAAAAAAATCTACGTCTATGCCGCCGACACCCCTTGACCCCTTCAACGACGACTTCCCGCACGGTCTCGTCGTCGAGGCGAGCGCCGGCACGGGTAAGACGTACTCCGTGGCGACGATCGTCACGCTGGAGCTCGCGCTCGACGAGAAACTCCGCATCGGCCAGATCCTGATCACGACGTTCACGCGAAACGCCGCCGCGGAGCTCCGCGACCGGGTGCGGAAGCGGCTCGTCGAGACGGCTGCCAAGCTCCGTCGCAGGACCGAGCCGGGCGACGACACGGTGGTCACACGGCTCCAGCAGCAGGGCGACGCCGAAGTCACCAACTGCATCCGGCGGCTTGAGCGGGCCCTCGTCGAGTTCGACACGGCCACGATCACGACAATCCACGGCGTCTGCAGCCGCGTGCTCCGGCTGGCGGGCATGGAGGCCGGCTCGCTCTCCGACACCGACGAGACCGATCGGATCGTCACCGAGGCGGTCAACGACCTCGTGGTCAACCATTCCACTCCCGCCCATCGCTGGGACGAGGAGAAGGTCAGGAAGGTCGTCAAGGCGTTGCGGGAGGATCCGTACATCGAAGCCTGGATCGATCCCACGCTCGATGACGGCAGCAAGAAACTGCTCGAGGAGTTCCGGCCGCATCTCACAGCTTGCGTCAAGCGAATCCAGCAGGCGATGACCGCGGCCCCAAGCTTCAATGACCTGCTCCGGATCGCCCGTGAGCTTGTCTGCGACGAGGCCCGCGGCGACCTTTTGGAGGCCCTCAAGGCCCGCTTCACACTCGGAATCGTGGACGAAGCTCAAGACACCGACCAGTTGCAGTGGGCCTTTTTCGACCGGCTTTTTCCTGGGAAAGACGGCCGCCGGCTGATCAGCGTGGGCGACCCCAAGCAGGCGATCTACGGGTTTCGCGGGGCCGACGTGCGGGCCTCTATGGATCATGCGAAGAAGCCCGAGACCACCCACCGCACGCTGGCCGTCAACTTCCGCTCGGATCAGCCCGTACTCGACAGCCTCAATGAGGCCTTCGCGGGCAAGGAGTTTGGGGCGGGGATCAGTTACCTCGAGGTTCACGCACCACAGCATCACAAGACCTCACAGATCTGCGACATGCCCGGCAGCGTCGAGTTTCTCGATCTTGGCAGCGCTGGCAACCAGGCCGCCCTTGCCAAGCCGGTGCTCGGGAAGGTGATCGAACTGCTCGACGATGCCTTGCTCACTTCGCTTGACGCTCGGCTCACCAAAAAGAACGATCCCGCCAGCCCGGGCCGGCCCATCGAACCGAAAGACATCTGCGTGCTCGTCCGGTCCGGGGGCGTTGGTCAGCTCATCCAGCAGACGCTCGGGCGGGCTGGCATTCCGGCGGTCACCGGCGGCACGGCGAGCGTGATGGCCAGCAGCATGGCCCTCGACATCCGCTCGCTCCTCGACGCGATGGAGCGGCCGAGCGAACTCGGGCGGGTGCGGCGGGCGGCGGCGACGAAGTTTTTCGGCCACTCGCTCGCCGAGGTGGGATCGCTCGCCGACGACGCAAGCCGGGAGCTCCAGGACGTTCAGGACAAGCTCCTGGCCTACTCGGCGATCCTTGTGAAAAAGGGGATCGCGGCCTTGGGGGCCACGATCGAGGCCGACGAGACCGTGATGACGCGGATCGCCCAGGGCCGGCACGGCGAGCGAAACGTTACCGATTTCCTGCACGTGATCGAGCTGATGGACTCAGCCGGCCCGGGTAAGGGCTGCACGGCGGAGCGGGCGATCGAGATTTACAGCCGGCTGGCGACCATGGACAAGAAGCACGAACTCGTCGCCCGGCGGGTGGAGAGCGATGCCGATGCCGTCAAGATCTACACGATCCACGCGGCCAAGGGGCTTGAGTTTCCCTGCGTGATCGTCGCCGATCTGTGGAAGCCGCCTGATAACCGCGGCGAAAAGAAGCTTGCCATTTTTTATGACGACGACTGTAGGCGGAAGCTCGATCTCGACTTCGTGCTTGGCAAGGAAAAGGCATTGCCCCATGCCAAGAGCCGAAAGGAGGCAGCCGAGAAGGAGGAGGCCAAGCGGCTCCTTTACGTCGCCGCCACGCGGGCCCAGCACTACCTAGCCTTGCTCGTCGCGCGAGGCAAGCCGTCAACGAAGAAGCCCGTGCAACCGTCGATCCTTGAAGAGACGATGACCCTGCCGGACCCGATGGCCCGGCCCAATGGCCGCACGACGTTGAAGCGCGTACTCGGCAGGGACACCGCTGACGGCACGTCGCTCACTCTCGCCCCGCCCCCCAAGGTCGAGCGAACCTACCGGCGGATGTCGTTCACGGGGATCACTGCCACGCGGGGCCACGGCCGCGACCGGCCCTTCGAGCCGGAGGGGGGTGGCTACGACGAAGTGGAGACTTCCGGCGGCGAGCCGCCGCCCGCGGCTCCCGAGCCGGCCGCGGAACGGCGCGACGTGATCGACCTGCCCGCTGGCGTGGCCGTGGGCCGGGTGGTCCACGAGATCTTCGAGCGCGTCGATCCGACCAAACAGCCGCTCACCGAGGAGGTACGGCGGGTGGTTGTGGAGCGGGCCAACTCAGGCCGGCTCAAGGATCGCCACGACGACCTCGTGAACGTCGTGACCGAGACCCTCAAGACACCCCTCGGCGGTCCCTTCGGCGAGCTCACGCTTGGTGCGATCGCGCCGAAGGATCGGCTCGCGGAGCTCAGCTTCGACATGGGGCTTGCCTCACTTGTCGATGGCCTCAAGGCGAAGGCAATCGGCGAACTCTTGCTGGCCACGCTTCCGAAATCCGACATCCTCCGCGACTACGCCAAACTGCTCGCCGGGCCGGGCTTCGACGTGCCGGTGGGCGGACTGCTGACCGGCTCGATCGACGCCCTGCTGCGTCTGCCGGAGAGCACTCCTGAAAAGCCACGGCTGCTGATCACCGACTACAAGAGCAACAAGCTCCACAAGAATGACGCCGCCGATCCGCTAGCGGCCTACGCCCCTGAGAGGCTCGTGGCCGCGATGGCCGAGCACCACTACCCGCTCCAGGCGTTGCTCTACGGCACGGCCGTCTACCGGATGCTCCGCTGGCGGCTGCCGAAGGCCGATCCCGATGACTGCATCACCGGCGTGGCCTACGCCTTCATCCGCGGGATGAAGGGCCCTGCGACCCCGACCGATGCCAGTGGCCATCGCTACGGCGTGTTCGCCTGGAAAGCACCACGCGGGCTCTGGAAGCAGCTCAGCGATCTTCTCGTCACGCGTCAGCCCGCAGGAGCGAGCCGATGAAGCCTCCCGAGAGTCTCAATCCCTACCGGTCCGCTGGCGTGATCGGCCGCGAAGACATCGCCGCGGCGACCATGCTCGTGGAGATGGCCTGTCGCAACGGGGCTTCTGAGCCTGAG
>CAMBPQ010000010.1 GCA_945869735.1 Planctomicrobium piriforme | reverse complement strand
GTGGCGTCGAGAATCTCGAGGCCCTGCTCGGATGCGAACAGGTGGCGGAACTTCTGCAGGAGCACGCCCCGCGCGATTTCAGCGGTTTCCCGCTCGCCGATCCGCTTGTCGATGATCGAGAGGTTGCGTCGGGTCGAGACCGCGATCAGCACCTGGTGGTCGCGGTGGTAGACGCGGAAAGCGTCGTCGGTATCGACGAATCGCCGCAGGTTTTCCGCCACGTCGTTGGCGTCGTTCGCGATCGACTGTTGGATTTCGGAGGCGATGACGGCGGCGTTTTCTGCGACGCAATCACCGGCCGCAGGACGCAGCGGCCCTGCGGAAGCCGCGATGGCTGCCAGGGACGCGAACAGGACAAACAGCGAACGGAGCGTGGTCATGGCAGTTTCCTGCGGAAAATGGGGGGAACGGAGTCGCGAGACGTTGTGACGGTAGTTCGGGATTCCACCACGGTCAAACTCCCATGAAACGGAGGGAATCTGGATTTCCGAAGCGGGGCACGACCCCGGCGTCACACCGCCCGGCGGTTGGCCACTGGGCCGCGGGCCTCGATGGCGGCGCGGATCGTGGCCCGGGCGACGTCGTCGAGCTCGCACCGCAGGGCACGGGCATTTTCCTGAACCTGCTCTGGCGAGGTGGCCCCAAAGAGCACGCTCGTGATCCCCGGCTGCTCGGCCGTCCAGGCGAGCACGAGGTCCGCGAGTTCGCCGCCGAGGCGGGTGGCCTCCGGCCGAATCGCGTCGACGAACGCGAGGTTCTTCGCAAACTCGTCGCCGGTGAACATCGGATACTTGTGGCGGCTGTCGGTCGTGGGAAAGACCTGGTCGCGGCGCATCCTCCCCGCGAGCAACCCTTTCATCAGCGGCCAGTAGACGACCATCGAGACCCCGTGGGCGACGCACCACGGGAGGATCTCCTTTTGGATCTCTCGCTGCAGCATGTTGAAGTGCATCTGGCAGGCAGCCAGCGGGCAGACCGCCGTGAACCGTGCGAGCTGGTCGACCGTGGCGTTTGAGAGGCCAATCGCACGGGCCATGCCAGAGTCGAGCACGCGATTCAACTCGCCAGCCGACTCCTCGATCGGGATCGTGGGATCAGGCGCATGGAGATAGAGCAGGTCGAGATGGTCGGTGTCGAGCCGGGCAAGGCTCTCCTCGACCTCGGCGCGAATCCGCGCCGGCCGGCCGTCGACCACCTGCTTCCGTGGCCGCGACTTCGTGGCGTCGAGCTCCCAGTGGATGCCACACTTGCCTGCGATCACGACAGCGTCGCGCCGCCCGCCAACGGCCTCGCGAATCGCCCGCTCGCTCTCACCTTGCTCACCGTAGCAATAGGCTGTGTCGAGGTGGGTGATGCCGGAGTCGATCGCGGCTCGGACGGTCGCCACCGCGGCCTCCCGGGTGACGCCCTCGCGGGTCATCCCGGCCAGTGGCCAACAGCCGAGGCCCAGCGGGCCGACGGAAACGGGTGCTGAGCCAAGGCGGCGAGGAGTGACGTCCATAGAAAACTCTGCCTCCAAAAACGGTGCCTGCCTGGAAAAAATACCCGACACCGTTTCCGGGGCATGAGGCCGCATTCGACTGTGGCGGAACGCCGGCTCGGGGGCGGCAAAAGTCGCCGCTGCGCGGTCCTGCGGATTGTCGCCGGCGCGAGGATACGCCCACGACTCCTCGAGCGTTCGCCGACCCCCTTGCCTCCCGTCAGGAAGCCCCAAGCGCAAGCGCGGGGAATGCGGGTAGCACCCCGCCCCGCTCCACGCCGCTGCGAGAGCGCATCCAACGTACGTGTCTCGCCGGCTCGGGGACGGCAAAAGTCTCGTCGCTATGGGCCGGGGCGGCCAGACGCTCCTCGAGCGTTCGCCGACCCCCTTGCCTTCCTCCTCCAAGGTGCCATCTCGCCGCTCTATCAAAGGCAGATGCGCTTTAGCCGGATGCGGTGCCTGATTCAGTGCCAGCCACCGAAAAATCACCCCTCGCGAGGAAGCCGGCGATGAGGTCGGCTGTCTCGCGGCTGAAGAGCAGCCCCGTGTGCCAGGTAGGAAGCGTGACGTGGGCGTGCGGCACGTTGGGGTGCGTGCTCGCCTCCGTGACGAGCGCGTCGTATTCCGCGGCGATCACACCGATGCCGACGCCCTCCGGCATGGGCAGCGAGTTGACGAGGCTGTCATCGGCGGTGGAGAGTTCGGCGATCGGCCTGAGAATGCGGCCGAAGGTGCGGGCTGTCGCCGTGGCCACGAACGAGCCGCGGTTGGGGGGCGCGAGCATCACGAAGCGGCCCATCTTTCGCGGCATGAAGCGGTCGAGTGCGGCCCTCGCGATGATGCAGCCCATGCTGTGCGTCACGAGGTGGATCGTCTCGATCCGCGGCTCCGCGTCGAGCACCGCGAGTTCGCGAGCGAACCGTTCAGCGTGTACGAGCAGCGAGCACTGCATGTTCCAGTAGCCCCAGGCGTCGGTGAGGTAGCCGTGGCTCCGCAGCCGGTGACCGAGCATCGAGAGCATGAACTTGTTGGCGAGAAAGCCGTGGACAAGCGACACGCACTCGCGGGGGTGATCGGACGGCGAGCCGGCGTCGAAGCGGACGGTAGGCATGACAACCCCTGCGGCTCGTGCTGTGGCCCTTCCTGACGAAGGGCTAGGTCGCGGGTGAAGCCGGCCGGCCGGCAGCAGGGCCACCGGTGGGCATCGGGGGCCGCTGAGGTGCCGGACAGCAGTCGAGCGGACAGACATCGTGATTGGCCGGCAGGTTGCCGATCGCGACCCGGTCGAGCAGGCCCCACGCCCGCTCAGCGACGAGATCGCAGACCATCCCCACAAACTCGGGCGCAGTGCCGACGGTCGCAGCGCGGACCATGTCGATGCCGAGTTCCTGGCAGAGATCGGCTGCTTCGGTGTCGAGGTCAAAGAGCACCTCCATGTGGTCGGAGATGAAGCCGATTGGCGCGATCACGAGTTGCCGTCCGCCGGCCGCGTGCAGTGCTCGGATCGCGTCACAGATATCGGGCTCGAGCCAGGGCTGCGTTGGCGGGCCGCTGCGGCTCTGGTAGACGAGCTTCCAGTCGGTCGCGCCCGCCGCGGCGGCGACGAGCCGGCAGGATTCCTGCAACTGCGGCACGTAGCGGCAGCCATCGGCCATCGACATCGGGATGCTGTGGGCCGTGAACAAGACGGGCACCGTCGGCCGCACTTCGGCGGGAAAGTGCGCGAGTGCCGCACCGACATTCGCGGCCATCGGCCCCACGAAGCCCGGGTGGTTGAAGAAGACCCGGATCTTGTCGATCTGCGGTGCCCGGTCCCCGAGCGGGGCCGACGCCGCGGCGATGTTTTCTCGGTACTGCCGGCAGCCCGAGTAGCTTGAGAAGGCACTGGTCACGAACGCGATCGCCCGCTTCACGCCGGCATCGGCCATTTCCCTGAGCGTGTCGGTGAGCAGCGGATGCCAGTTGCGGTTGCCCCAGTAGACGGGCAGATGGGGCCCGCGGCGGCTGAGTTCGGCCCGCAGTGCGGCGAGCAGCGCGAGGTTCTGCTCGTTGATCGGGCTCTTGCCACCGAAGTGGTGGTAGTGTTCGGCGACCTCGAGCATCCGCTCTCGGGGCACGTTCCTGCCGCGAAGCACATTTTCGAGAAACGGCATGACGTCACCGGGGCCATCGGGGCCACCGAAGGAGACGAGCAGGATCGCGTCGTACGCCGAAGCCGGTTCGGCGGACTCGTCAGACGCAGCGACAGTTTGGAGTTCGTCCATGGCGATTGTTGTGCCGGCATGCCGGCTGATGACCCCACGGGGATTCGAACCCCGGTTACCGCCGTGAAAGGGCAGTGTCCTAACCACTAGACGATGGGGCCGCTACGCGCGACCCGCCAGGGGCCGACGCCGCGGAAAACCAAGATAAGAATACACACTGATGCAGGCGTGCGTAAGGGTGCCGCAACTTCTACGCGCGGCGCTCAAGGGCGCATCCGCTTTTTGGAATCGCGGCGAGATGGCACCATGGAGGCGGTAATCCACCAAAGCCAAATGCGCAAAGCCAAATGCGATCTAGCCGTTCAGGCCAGATTCATCCTGAGGCGTTGCGTCCGCTGGAGTCGCCTCCACGGTTGGCGTCGTGACGACGGCGGTATCAACGGGCTCACCGCGGGCAATAGCCTCGAAGACCTCACGCCTGTGCACCGGCACTTCCTTCGGAGCCTCGACGCCGAGCCGGACCTTGTCGCCCCGAATCTCCACGACAACGATCGTGATATCGTTGTTGATGACGATGCTCTCGTCTTTCTTCCGCGACAGTACGAGCATGGGGCCATTCCTTGGCTGTGCGGATCCGTCGCCCGCGGACGCCGCAAACTTCCTAAATATAAAGGTTTCCGGTGGGTCGTCAAGTAATTTCCGTGCCTCTTCCGCTCGCTGGAGGCGGCAATACGTCACGGAAATAAGTCGTTTGAGTCCCTTGTGATCGCGAATTCTCAGAAATCTGCCGGACGGACACTTGGCGGAAGGCAGGCGATCGGTCACCGCTGCCTTCCCTCGGCGGTCTCTCGGGGCCGGGCCCCGTCTCGGGCATCGCACCGTGTGACGCTGCGTGCCGGTCACAACGACGGCGTCTTGTTGGGCGGTGAGACGCACCTATACTTTCGCGGTCGTTCACCCCTGATCAACCTTCCCGCGAGTTGTCCGAATGCGCGAGTGGTTCCGCAACTTGTTCACGGCAATCGGCACCGTGCTCGAGGGCATGCTCGTGACCCTACGGGTTTTTAGCAGCACCTACGACCAAAAGCGGCGAACGTTCACCGAACATTTTGAGTATCCCGAACTGCCCGCCCCGGTCGCCGCCCGCTACCGCGGTTTCCATCGCTTCGATCTGACGACCTGCATCGCTTGCGACCAGTGCGCGAAGGCCTGCCCTGTCGACTGTATCTATATCGGCAAGGAGCGGGTCGAGAACGGGAAAGGTTTTATGGTCAGCGGGTTCACGATCGACTATTCGAAATGCATGTTCTGCGCCCTGTGCGTCGAACCGTGCCCGGTCGACTGCATCTTCATGGGATCGACGATGGACCTCAGTTGCTACAGCCGTGACGGCACCATCGTTGACTTTGCCCGGCTTCCGGTGGAAGTGGCGTGGGGCCGTGCGACGCTCAACCCAACCGCGGTCTCCGCTTCGAAGGTGATCGTGGAACCCGTCCACGGCGGTCCCAACCAGTAGTCCTTCCGTACGTCTCCGCCTCCACAGACCATCATGCACCCCACGCTGATCGCCGGCTACGTCGCCCTCTTCGTCGCGGTGGGAGGGGCATTTCTGGCGGTGAATCTCCTGGTTGGCAGGCTCGTGCGGCCGCGGATGCCCAACACCGAGAAACTCGAGGTGTACGAGTGCGGCGAGCCGACCATCGGCTCGAGTTTCGTGCAGTTCGACCTGCGGTTCTACGTGGTCGCTCTGCTGTTCATCATCTTCGACGTCGAGGTGGCCCTCTTCTTCCCGTGGGCCACCGTCTTCGGAAAGGCGACGCAACTCACCGATCCCACGTTTGCGACCGCGACAGCCGATGGCGGGTTGACGTCAGCCGCCACCGGCCTGATCCGGGAACTTGGCGTCCACGAGCCCGTTGTGCCCGCCGCCGAAGGCCCGTTGTTCACGCCCACCATCGCAGAAGCCCGGCATCTCGAGATGTCCCGCGGCGACAAGTCGCCGGAGCAGGCGCAGGGCGAATGGACGGTTGCCCGGGCCGGCTCGCTGCTGGCCCGCACGGCGCTCGTCGACATGGCGGCCTTCTTTGCAATCCTTCTGGCCGGCTTTGCCTACGTCTGGTATCGCGGCGACCTCGACTGGGTCCGTGCCGTCTCGGCTGAGAGGTCCGGTTCCGCGGGCCGGTCGGTCACTCGGTAACTGCTGCGACTGCTTCCCTGAAACCACCATCCACCGTGACGAGCCACTGCCGATGACCATGCGAGGCCCCGGATTCTTGGATCAGTTGGACGCTGCCGTGCCAGGCGCCGTCGTCGGCCGCAATCTCGAGGCGATCGACCCGTGGATCGATGTCGCTCCGGAGCGGATTGCCGATGTCTGTGCGTGGCTCGCAAAATCGAGCCCGGTGCGGTTCGACTCGCTGCAGTGCATCACGGCCATCGATTGGTTTGAAATCGATCCGAAGAAGGCCGCCAAGGTTGCCTGGCAACCGCACACCGAGATGGTCTACCACCTCTGGAGCACCGCCGCCCGCGTGAGTCTCGTGCTCAAGACGAAGCTGCCTCGGTGGAAGTCCGACGTGCCCGGCGAACTGCCCGAGATCCCGAGTGTGTGCGGAGTGTGGCGGGGCGCGAACTGGCACGAGCGAGAGGTCTATGACCTCTCCGGCATCTGGTTCACCGGTCACCCGGACCTGCGACGGATTCTCTGCCCCGAGGACTGGGAAGGGTATCCGCTCCGCAAGGATTACGAGATGCCGCTCGATTATCACGGTATCAGGGGAAGATAACCATGGCACAGATGCTCGACGACGACCCGCGGATCATCGAGTTCGACGTTCGCACCGACGAGATGCTCGTCAACATGGGGCCGCAGCACCCGAGCACTCACGGTGTGCTCCGGCTCGTGCTCCGCACAGACGGGGAGGTCGTGTCGGAGGTGGAGCCGCACATCGGCTACCTGCACCGCTGCGCCGAGAAGATCGGCGAAAATCTGACTCACAGGCAGTGGATTCCGTACACGGACCGGATGGACTATCTCGCTGCGATGAACATGAATCTCGGCTGGGCCCTCGCCGTCGAGAAACTCATGAAGTATCAGGTCAGCGAGAAGGCCCGGCACCTGCGGGTCTTGATCGTTGAGTTGAATCGAATCGCCAGCCACCTCGTGGGTATGGGGGCCTACGGCCTCGACCTTGGGACGTTCAGCCCCTTCCTCTACGCCTTCCGCGAGCGGGAGAAGATCCTGGACCTTTTCGAGGAGGCGTGCGGCGCCCGCCTCACCTACAGCTACATCACCGTGGGCGGACTGACGGCCGACCTGCCGTCGGGTTGGCTCGTGAAGTGCGAGGCATTTTTGGAGCAGTTCGAGCCGATCATCCAGGAATACCACGCGCTGCTCACGACGAATGCGATCTTCGTGAAACGAACCGCCAACATCGGCGTGATGTCCCCCGAACTGGCGATCGAATACGGTTGCTCCGGCCCAGTGCTTCGCGGAAGCGGTGTCGATCAGGACATGCGCCGCGACGGCGAGGCGATCTACACGGCGATGTACGACAGCTATGCCTTCGAGGTGGCCGTGATGAAGGACGGCCACTATCCCCGCGACCACGTCTATCCGGCTGTGCCGGCCGACGCCGTGCTCGGCGACTGCTGGCACCGTTTCTTCGTGCGGATGCTCGAGGTGGTGCAGTCGATGGACCTCGTCCGGCAGGCCATCGACCGCTACTCGGCCTGCAAGGGGCCGCTCGGCGAACCGCTCAAGCTCACCGAGAAGATGCCGGCCGGCGACGCCTACCTCGAGACCGAGTGCCCCAAGGGACAGATGGGCTTCTATCTCGTCAGCGACGGCTCCGCGATCCCCTGGCGGGTGCGGGCACGGTCGAGCTCGTTCTCGAATCTCGCCGTCGCGCACGAGCTCTGTCGCGGCTGCCTGATCGCCGACGTGCCGGCGATCGTGGGCAGTCTCGACATCGTGATGGGTGAGATCGATCGGTAGCTAGGCGTCGGGCCTCGAGCGCGTCCAACTGACGTGGATTGCCGGCTCGGGGGCGGCAAAAGTCTCGTCGCTAAGGGCCGCGGCGGCCCGACACTCCTCGAGCGTTCGCCGACCCCCTTGCCTCCCTCCTCCAAGGTGCCTGCTCGCCGCTCCACCAAAGACAGATGCGCTGGAGTTGTTTGGATGAATGCCGATTTGCGGCCGGGACTTGTGAAAAGGGATGGTGTAGGGCAAACTTCGTGCGATTTTTCACGAACTCGGATTTTGCCGGGAAATAGCGACCCGAATGGCTGAATTCCTGATCAACACAGTGCGCCTGCCGGCATGGTTGGCATGGTCGGTCACGGCCGGCGTGGCGGCCGCACTGATCCTCAACGTGATCGCGGGCGGAGCGCTCGTCTTCATCTGGGCCGAGCGGAAGATTGCCGGCCGCATCCAAGACCGCCTCGGCCCGACGCGGACGGGGGGCAAGTTCGGCTGGCTGCAGTCGCTTGCCGACGGGCTCAAACTCCTCGCCAAGGAAGACCTGATGCCCGACGGGGCCGACGGGATGCTCTTTCGACTGGCTCCCTACGTCAGTTTCTGCGCGTCGTTCTGTGCGTTCATCGCCCTGCCATTCGCCTTCGACTTCATCGGCCAGCGGATGAATGTAGGCGTGTTCTTCGTGATCGCGGTGCTCGGCATAGAAGTTTTCGGCGTGATCCTTGCCGGCTACGCATCGGCCTCCAAGTGGTCGCTGTTTGGGGCGATGCGGGAAGCGGCCCAGGTCGTCAGCTACGAGGTGCCGCTCGGCATGTGCGTGGTCGTGCCAGTGATGCTCGCAGGCAGCATGGATTTGGTGACGATCGCCGAGAAGCAGGCCGGCTGGCTCACCAACTGGTACCTATTTCACGACCCGTTCACGTTCGTGATCTTTTGGGTCTACGTCACCTGCGCGGTGGCGAGCGTCAACCGCGCGCCCTTCGATCTTGCAGAGGCTGAAAGCGAACTCGTGGCCGGTTTCCACACGGAATACTCGGGCCTGCGGTGGAGCTACTTCTTCATGGCCGAGTACGGCTCCATGTTTCTCGTGAGCGCCCTCGCGGCGCTGCTCTTCCTGGGGGGCTGGAACGGTCCGGTCCCGGTGGCATCGCTCCTCGGCCTCTCCGAGGGCACGGGTGACACGGCCAGTTATTTTGTCCGGCTGCTAGGCATGGCAAACCTGCTCGGCAAGGCCTCGCTCGGCGTACTGATCATGATGTGGATTCGTTGGACACTGCCCCGGCTCCGCATCGATCAGGTAATGATGACCTGCTTGAAGTACTGCACGCCGCTGGCGGCCGCCATGTTTCTGGGTGCCATGCTCTGGCAGATCGCCCTGCCGGGCGGCCTCGTGCCGGGCCTGCGCCGGCCCGCGGGCGAGATTCGCGAGGGTTGGCTGCCGGGCCCCGGCGGGGCTTTCAAGGTGCGGTCGGCGGATGTCGGAAAGGTCGTGCAGGTGAGTCCGTGATGTCTGCCCTCCCCATGATCGCAGGTGCCCTGATCGCCGCGCCCCTCCCGGTGGCTGCCATTAACTGGCACTCGTTGTTTTTTCTGCTGTTTGCATCGGTCTCCTGCGGGTTCGCGGTCGCCGTGGTCGCCGCCGACAACGTTGTGCGGATGGCCTTCTATCTGGTCCTCTCGCTCGGCGCGACGGCCGGCCTGTTCTTTCTGGCCGGTGCCGAGTTTTTGGGCGCCATGCAACTCATGATCTACGTCGGCGGCACGCTCGTGCTCCTCGTTTTCGGAGTCATGCTTACGGCCCAGGCACCGCTGGTGGCGATCAAGGGCTCGGGCCGCGATCGTGTGCTCGCCGGTATTGTGGGCGTGGCCCTGCTGGCTCTGCTCCTGCAGGCGGCGTTTTCCGTCAAGCCGTGGCGGGCGCCAGCCGCGGGCGTGGTCGCCGAACCTGCCGCGACGCCGATTGGGATGTCGCTGGTTGGTGTTCGCGTCGACGAGCCGGCCGTCGGTGCTCCTGCCGCGAACAAGCGTCCTGGCTACATGCTTCCCTTTGAGATCGTTTCGATTCATCTGCTTGTTGTGCTCGTCGGGGCCGCCTACCTTGCCCGAGCCAAGCGTCGCAAGGTGCCGCGGGCCATCGAGGTGGCGGCGTCGGTCGAGCCGCCTGCGTCGGTTGCCGAGCATGCTTCGATTGGCCGCGAGCGCCATCGCAGTGGTTCCGTGCTGGCGGGGGGGCGTCCATGAACATCGTCGTCGCGTCCGCCGTCCCGCTCCTTGGGCTGATCACCGAACCGGTCAGCGTGGCTCACTACCTCGTCGTCGGCGCGATCCTGTTTGTGTCGGGCGTGGTCTGCATGGCCATGAAGCGAAATGCCCTGGGCGTGCTCATGGGGATCGAGCTCGTGCTCAACGGTGCGAACGTCAACTTCGTCGCCTTCGCCTCTCCCTATCTTCAGGGCGAGGGGTCGCGGTCGCTGGGGCTTGACGGGCAGGTGATCGCCCTGTTCGTGATCCTATTGGCGGCGGCCGAGGCGGCTGTGGCGCTCGCGATCACGCTCAACTTTTACAACAACCACGCCACGGTCGACGTCGACCGGGCCGACGATCTCAAGGGTTGATCACTCCACGTTCGACGATTGAAGGCCACACGGCCAGAGCATCTATGGATCTCGCCTCCCAACTTCCGCAGCTCCTCGGCCTGGCCTGGCTCCTGCCGCTGGCGTCGTTCGTGCTGATCCTGTTCTTCGGCCCGCGGATGGGGCCGCACGGCCGCAACGCAGCCTGGGTCGCTACTGCCGCGATCGTGACGTCGCTCGTGCTTTCCCTTGTCGCCTTTGTGTCGTGGCTCGGCGTCCATCCGGCCGTCGCGGCCCATCATGGCGGCGATCACGGCGCAGCTCATGCGGGTGACCACGCCGATGCGGCCGGTCATGACGCTGACCATGGCAGCCACGCGGTGCAGCCGCCGGTGGCTTACTCTGGGGACTGGTACACGCTTTATGAGGCTGGCCGGCTCAAGCTCTCGATCGGCTGGTATATCGACTCGCTCACGATCCTGATGTTCGTGGTGGTGACCTTCATCGCCACCTGCATCCACGTCTACGCGTCGGGCTACATGCACGACGAACTTCATGAGGTGACCGACCACGAGGTACATCTCACTGACGGCAGCCATCTGCACCGGCCGGGCCGCTTTCCGCGTTTTTTTCAGGCGTTGTCGCTCTTCTGCTTCTCGATGATGGGCATTCTGATCGCCGGCAATCTGGCGATGGTCTTCATCTTCTGGGAGCTCGTCGGCATCTGTTCCTGGTTTTTGATCGGATTTTACTACGAGCGGAAGAGCGCCTCGAACGCGGCCAACAAGGCCTTTCTCTTCAACCGTGTGGGCGACTTCGGGATGCTGATTGGCCTGATGGCCCTGTGGGGCGCCCTCGGGACGCTCCATTTCGCCGACTCCCAGGTCCCCGGGCCTGACGGTCAGCCGGTGTCGAGGCCGGGGCTCTTCAGCCTGGTGCGGCCGGCCGAGACTGGGCATGCCCTCCGCGTGCCGGATGGGATGGTGAAGTTCGCCGCCGCTGAGAAGGTGGCGAAGACGGCTCCCGGAGACGTTGCCGGCAAGGTCGACGCATGGCGGGCCGAAGGCTTCGGCAAGTGGCTACTGTTCATCGCCGGCGTCGGGATCTTCTGCGGCTGCGCGGGCAAGAGCGCCCAGTTTCCGCTCTTCGTCTGGCTGCCCGACGCGATGGAAGGCCCCACGCCGGTGTCGGCCCTCGTGCATTCGGCGACGATGGTCGCGGCGGGCGTGTATCTCGTGGGCCGTTTCTTTCCTGTACTCACGCCCGACGTGCTCCTCGTGATCGCCTACATCGGGGCGATCACGCTGTTTATCGCGGCGACGATCGCACTGGTCGCCAATGACATCAAGCGGGTGCTCGCCTACTCCACCGTCAGCCAACTCGGCTACATGATGCTCGCCCTGGGCGTGGGTGGCTGGGTCGCCGGCCTCTTCCACCTCGTGACGCACGCCTTCTTCAAGAGCCTCCTGTTTCTCTGTTCGGGCTCGGTGATTCATGCCTGCCACACGAACGACATGCGGAAGATGGGTGGACTCGCGAAGGTGATGCCCTACACGGCCGGCACAATGCTCGTGGGCTGTCTGGCGATCATTGGGGCGGGGATACCGTTCGTGATCGGCCTCTCTGGCTACTACTCAAAGGATTCGATCCTGGCTCAGGCACTCTCCTTCTCGCAGGCCAACCCGCGGCATTCGATCCTCTTTTTGGCTGTGGCTGGTGGCGCGTTCCTCACCGCCTTCTACATGTTCCGGCTGTGGTTCATGACGTTTGCCGGCACGCCTCGCGACCACCACGTCGCCGAGCATGCCCACGAGTCGCCGCAGGTGATGGTGATGCCGCTGCTCGTGCTCGCCGTGCTCGCGGTTGTCGCTGGCTGGACGCTCCCGGGCGGCTTCGGCATCGCTAACCTGCTCGAGCAGTCGCGGCCAGCCGGGACTACCGAGACTGTGCAGGGCGGGTTTGCCTTCGGCCAGACGCTCACTGTCCCTGCCGAGTACTTGAGCCACGAGGGCACGATCCATGTCACCGCCACGATGACGGCGTTTGCGACGGCCCTCGGCGGCGTGCTGCTCGCGGCCGCGATGTATCTCTGGCGGGTGATCTCGCCCGCGGCGATCGCGACGATCTTTCGTCCGGTCTTCATCTTTCTGGCGAATCGTTGGTATTTTGACGAACTCTACCACGCCCTGTTCGTCGTGCCGGCCCACCGGCTTGCAGCAGTTGCCAGTGGCATCGATCAGGGGTTGATCGACCCGTTCATCAACGGCCTCGCCTGGACTGCGCGGCAGGTGGCTGGCATCGACGCCTGGATCGATCGGACGCTGGTCGACGGCCTCGGCCACGCGACGGCCAGCGCGACCTGGTCCGCCGGCCTCGAGCTCAAGAAACTGCAGACCGGCAGTCTCCGCCAATACGTCATGTTTATCGCCGCCGGCACCGTGGCCCTGTTCGTGCTCGCGAGCATAGTGTTCAGATCGTCCCTCGCCGGCTGACGCCTGGCTCCACCGCATCGATTCAACCCGGAACCCAAGACGGACTTCCCGATGTCTCCTGCTGACGCACTCACGCAACCCGCCCTCTGGCCCCTATCGATGATCGTGTTTCTGCCGGCGCTCGTCGCCGCGGTGCTCGCGTTGCCGATCATTCCCAAGGGCCGCGAAGAGTTGATCCGCTGGGTGGCGCTCGCCACCACGGTGGTGGTTTTTGTGCTCTCGCTCTGGATGGCTTGGCCGACGCTCTTCGGGGCCGTTGGCCCCGCGCAGTTCACTATCGGCGAGGCCGGCATGCAGGGCGTGGTGAAGAAGCCGTGGATCCCAGCCTTCAACATCGACTATCTGCTCGGCGTCGACGGGATCAGTATGCCGCTGGTCGTGCTGACCACCTTCCTCTCGGTGCTGGCATGTGCGGCGAGTTGGCCGATCACGAAGCACGTGAAGGCCTACCACGTGCTCTTCCTGCTGCTCGAGACGGGCATGCTGGGCGTGTTCGTGTCGCTCGATTTCTTTCTCTTCTACGTCTTCTGGGAGGTGATGCTCCTCCCCATGTACTTCCTGATCGGCATCTGGGGCGGACCGCGTCGGGAGTACGCGGCGATCAAGTTCTTCCTCTACACGCTGTTCGGCAGCGTGCTGATGCTGCTAGCGATCCTGATGCTCTATTTCACGAGCGATCTGCGGATGCTCTCGCCCGAGCAGCTCGTGGCGAGCCACGTCGTGAGTCCCGCGCTCGATGCCGCCAGCAGGGCCGATGCCGTCGCCGCGATTGCTGCGGCGCAGAGCCCGATCCATACGTTCAATCTTCTGGCTCTCGCCCAGTTGGGCCAGCTTCCGAAGTCGCCCTTCGCCGCGGTCAGCCTCTGGGGCATGAGCCTCGAGATCTGGGCCTTCCTTCTGCTGCTGATCGGATTCGTGATCAAGGTGCCTGTCGTGCCGGTGCATACGTGGCTGCCCGACGCTCACGTCGAGGCCCCGACACCGATTTCGATGATCCTGGCTGGCGTGCTCCTCAAGCTCGGCGGCTACGGCATCCTGCGGATCTGCTATCCGATCTGCCCGGGTGCCGGCCTCTCGCTTGCTTGGCTCGTGTGTGGGCTCGGCGTGGTGTCGATGGTGTACGGCGCGTTCGCCGCGCTCGCCCAGAAAGACTTCAAGCGGATGGTGGCCTACAGTTCGGTGAGCCACATGGGCTACGTGATGCTCGGCCTCGGCGTATGGAGCGCGGTTGCGGGCAATGAGTTCCGCTGGGATGCGTGGGCCCAGGGAGTAAACGGGGCGATGTTCCAGATGCTGGCTCACGGCATCTCTTCGGCCGGCATGTTTTTCATGGTGGGAGTGCTTTACGACCGGGTCCACCACCGCAATCTCGAGGAGTTTGGCGGGATCTTCAATCGGATGCCGGTCTATAGTGGGCTGGCCGTGGCCGTGTTTTTCGCCGGCCTCGGGCTGCCAGGGCTCTGCGGCTTCATCGGCGAGGTGCTGGTCACGCTTTCCAGCTGGAACTACAGCCGCACGCTCGCAGTGATCTCGGCCTTCACGGTGATCCTCACCGCGGCCTACATTCTCTGGGCGATCCAGCGGGTGTATCTCGGAGCCGAGTACAAGGGCCCCCATGGCGACCACCTGACTCCGATGACGGGCCGCGAGCTCGCGATCGCCACGCCGCTGGTGTTCCTTGCCATCCTGTTCGGTGTCGCACCCCAGCTGATTTTCAACTACGTCACACCCTCGGTGAACCGCCAGGTCGAGACGCTCGCCGATTGGACTCGCGACGTCGGGTCGAAGGCGGCTCAGCCTGTGGCGGGCGGCCCTCCGGCTGCTGACGTGACGTCTCGTTGACGCCCAACTGACTAAAACCACTCAACGTAGTACCGACGCATGGACCTCGGATCACTTCTTACCAGCACGCTGACCGACACCCTCGAGGTGTCGCTGCCGCTGTTTCGTGTTGAACTCGCCCTCTCGGCGACCATCGTGCTCGTCCTCCTCTGCAGGATGCTGCCCGTGCTTCGGTGGCTCGATTCGGCCCTGGTCGCCCTGGGGGGCGTGGCCTTCGCGCTCTGGTACGCCTGGAGCGACCTGCGGGGGCTACCCGGATCCCCGTGGCCGGCCGTCGTCGCAGCCACGCATCCAGCCTCCCAGGAACTGTTCGGCGGTCTGCTGATATTCGACTCGCTGACGGCCTACATCCGGTTTCTGCTGGCGGGCTTTCTCGTGCTCTACATTTTGTTCACCAAGATCTCGGGGATCCCGGATCGCGAGGACGGCGCCGACTTCTACACGCTGGTGCTCGGTTCGTCGCTCGGGATGTGCCTGATGGCGTCGGCCAATCACCTGCTGATGATCTTCATGGCGGTCGAAATGGCGAGCGTGCCGTCGTATGCCCTCGCCGGCATGCTCAAGGGTCGCAAGGCAAGCTCGGAGGCCGCCCTGAAATACGCCGTGTATGGCGCGGGGGCCGCGGGTGTGATGCTCTACGGGATCAGCCTGCTTGCGGGAGTGCTCGGCACCTGCCATCTGCCGAGCATGGCCGCTGAACTCGGCCGGATCGTGGGCGATGGAGCCGACAGTTTTTACGTGGCCGACTCGGCTGGGCCAATCATGGTGCTCACCCTCGGCGGTCTGATGATGGCCGTGGGGCTGGCATTCAAGCTTTCCGCGGTGCCCTTCCACTTCTGGTGCCCCGACGTGTTCGAGGGGGCCGCCGCCGAGGTGGGGGCGTTTCTCTCGGTGGCGAGTAAGGCGGCCGCGGTGGCCCTGGCCGTGCGGGTCGCTTTCGGCCTCGGCTGGCTCGGTGACGCCGCTGACGCATCGGCCGCCGGTCTGGCGGACGTCCGTCATTTCCTGGTCTATCTGATCGGCCTCATGGCCGCCGTCACCTGCACGCTCGGCAACCTCGGCGCCTACGGTCAGACCAACATGAAGCGGCTGCTCGCCTACTCGACGATCGCCCACGCCGGTTATCTGCTCCTGGGCGTGGCGGCGGCGGTCGCGATGCTGGGAGTTGACCCGGAGGGCTGCCGGAAGGCGGTGACGGCGCTCGCCTTCTACCTCGGCACCTACCTGTTTATGAACCTCGGTGCGTTTGCGATCGTCGCCGTGCTGCGAAACCGGCTACGGAGCGAGGAGATCGCCGCCTATGCCGGCCTCGTGCGGTCGAACCCCGGCATGGTGGTGGCGGCGGGGGCGGTGCTGGTGAGCCTGGTTGGGCTGCCGCCCCTCGCCGGTTTCGTCTCGAAGTTCCTTATCTTCTCCTCGCTCGTCGAGGCGATTACGAAGGGGATCGAGCGACCGCTCATGCTCGTGCTGCTCGTCATCGGCGGCCTCAACACCGTGATCAGCCTCTTCTACTATCTCCGCGTGCTCAAGGTGATGACGTTCGACCCGCCGCCTGAAGACCGCGTGGCGGCACCGGCTCCCGTCTGGCTACCCGGGGCGCTCGTCACCGCGGTGGTGGTGCCGGTCGTCCTGCTCGGCATCTTCTGGTCGGGGCTCTACGCCTACGCACAGTTGGCCGGGACGTTTGCGTCGTAGGAGCAGAACATCCGCATCATGCCCGCCACCGATCCTCTCTGCTGCCTCGTTGCCGCGATCCAGCCGTCGATGCTCATGTACCTCGCCGATTCGGGAATCTGGTCATATCCTGGCGATGAGTCGATCAAGCTTGCGATTGCCGACGCCGTTGACGACCTTCGTAGCATCGTCGGCCGCGCCGACACGATCCTCCAGGAACGTGAGCTGGCGAGCCCGCCCAGGGTGGCCTATCCACTCTCCTTCACCGCCCTGCACGATGTCGATCTCCGCTCCCTCCTGCCACGGTTGATCGAGGGCCTCACTCGGCAACTCGGCGTGCTCGACTCGCTGACCGGCCCCGTGGGGACCGATGCAGCGGCCGCCGACCTCGTCGGTGATGCCCAGCAGTCGACGCGGCAGCACACCGATGTGCTCAAGCAGCTCGCTGCGAAGCTGAAGGCCGGCCTCTCCGGCGGCCCAGGATTAGGATCTGCCGCGCCGTCGGCGGCGTCCTGAGACCATGGACTTCTTCGACAGCCACTGCCATCTCGACCCGATGCGGTTCGGGGCCGAGTTGCCCGACGTGCTCGCGCGGGCCCGGGCTGCTGGCGTGACTCGCATGACGGTGATCGGCACGCGGGCCGCCGACAGCGAGGCCGCGGCGGAACTGGCCGGCCGTGAGCCGGGCGTCGTCGCTGCGGCCGGTATCCATCCCAATGATGTCGCGGAGGCCGAGCCTGGCGAATGGGACCGCATCGAGCGGCTTGCCGTCTCGGGCCGCGTGGCCGCGGTGGGCGAGACCGGGCTCGACTGGTATCGCACAACAGCGCCACCGGAACTCCAGCGGGAGTTTTTTGATCGCCATCTCCGGCTCGCCCAACGGCTCTCGCTCCCCGTCGTGATCCACACCCGGGAAAGCATCCGCGACACGCTCGACATGCTCCGCGAGGCGATCGCTCGCGGGCCGCTTCAGCCGGTGCTGCATGCCTTCACCGGCACGGCCGACGAGGCGGACGAGGCGGTCGAACTCGGCTGCCATCTCGGATTCGCGGGGATGGTGACCTTTCGCTCATCGGCAGCCCTCCGCGAGGTTGCGAAGGGGGTGCCACTCGATCGCCTGCTCATCGAAACCGACAGCCCGTTTCTCGCGCCGGAACCGCTCCGCGGCAAGCGGAACGAACCGGCCAACGTGGTGCACACGGCCCGCTGCCTGGCGCTCGCCCGTGACGAGTCGCTCGACGCCTTCGCGGCCGCCACGACGGCCAACGCCCGCCGCGTCTTCAGCTGTTGAGCGCGGCTTGGGTATGTGCTCGTGACGATGGGACGCTGGTGAAGTTGGAGCTGGTGTGGTTGAAGCCGGTGTGGTTGGAGCCGGCTGCGGGACGGCATGAGGTTCCTCGCAGGAGTATTTCGCGTCACCGCGCGCGAGGGTTTCTCCTCCTGTGAGCGAAATTCTCGATGCTCGTCACGCTCACGCCGATCCCTCCGCCTCCTCGAGCAGGTCGGCTCAGTTTCGGGCAACGGCAAGGCAGCGAACGGGAAGCCGGGAATCGGCGGCGGCTCGAGGAGCTTGGAGAATGTCGCTCGCACAGGGTCATCAGGCCGAACCGGGACCACGCGAAATACTCTCGCGACGAGACAACTGCCGGCCCCGGCGGTGCCCCTCGACCGACCCTCCCCGTCCACGACCGACCCACGCGCTTCTGCGGGGCAGGCAGAGATCACGTAAGATTGCCTGCCCCCTCCCAAAGGAGCCCGAGATGGTTCGCACGCCCAGCACGATGTTGCCTCTTGGCACGATCGCCCCCGAATTCGACCTCCCCAACGTCGACGGTCGGATGGTGACGTTCGCCGCTGCCGCTGGCCCGAAGGGCACGGTGGTGATGTTCATCTGCAACCACTGCCCGTTCGTGAAGCACGTGGCTGATCATCTCGCCCAGCTCGGCCAGGAATACACGCCCCGCGGTATCGGCTTTATCGCGATCAGTTCCAACGACGTCTCCGCCCATCCGGCCGACTCGCCCGAGCAGATGGTTCGCGAGGCCGAGGACCGCGGCTATGTCTTCCCTTATGCCTACGACGAGACGCAGGAGGTGGCGAAGGCCTACCACGCCGCCTGCACGCCCGACTTTTATGTGTTTGATGCCGGGCGGAAACTCGTCTATCGAGGCCAGCTCGACCCAAGCCGTCCCGGCAGCGACACGCCCGTCACGGGCAAGGACCTCCGCGCGGCGATCGACGCCCTGCTCGCGGGCCGGCCGCCGGTGGAGGACCAGATTCCGAGCCTCGGCTGCAACATCAAGTGGAAAGCTGGAAACCACCCACCGTATTTCAGCCCGTGAACAAGTCGGCTGGTGCGCATCCGGCTGGAGTGCAGGCCTGACGAGAGTGAAGCCGGCTGCGGGACGGCACGAGGTTCCTCGCAGGAGTATTTCGCATCACCTCGGGCGTAGGTTTTCACTCCGGCGAGCGAAATCCTCGATGCTCGTCACGCTCACGCCGATCCCTCCGCCTCCCCGTGTCTTTTGCCGGGAGAGCCTCTCGCAAGATGAGCCGTCCACGGCGGCTGCGTCGGAACGGCAGATGCGTCGACGCGAGGACTGCCGAGCAGGCGACCGCGGCCACGGTCACCTGGGCCGCGGGGTGTCGCCCGGCCGGGAGGGGCCCCGGTTGGCGTACTTACCGATTTCCTGCGTGTCGCCCGGTTCGAGCTGGGAAGCCCGCAGGTTCTCCCGCTGGATGGCCTCGTAGACCTCCTGGCGATGCACAGGGATTTCGGACGGGGCGTTGATCCCGAGGCGGACTTTGTCTCCCCGAATATCCACGATCGTCACGACAATGTTGTCGCCGATCATGATGCTTTCGTCACGTTGTCTGGAGAGCACGAGCATCGCTGGTTCCTTCCTGATCCGTCGTGGAGGCGGCAATCCTGTGCCGCCTGCCACTCATGATTATGCACTCTTTTTGAGTGGAGGTCGTTCGAGGGACAGTTCGTAGTGCATGGGCAACTCGCCGCTCGCAACGACTTGACGGCCGGTGCGGGCTTCGAGGTTGATGACGATTGGCGCTTTGAGATTGAGGGTCAGGCCTCTGCCGTTTTGTCCGACGACGACCACCACCTGTGCCTGCCGCATGTCGGCGATCGACAGTGGGCTCAGCTCGCTGCGGGGGATTCGCACCTGGTATTCCGGCACGAAGCGCCGCGGGCTCACGACCGCCAACGCCATGTCGCCACGGGTCGTGCACTGCAGCCAGCCGAGGGCGTCGTTGGACGCGTCGGCCAGCAGGGCCCACTCGCGACAATCTTCGAGGCCGGGCAGGCCGCTGGGAAACCGGAGGATGTCGGCGGCATCGACGTCGATGCGACCGAATCTGCTGGTGTTGATCCACATGACTGGGGCACTCCATTGCCGGGACGAAAACTGGCGGCCTGCCGCCCTGCCGAGCGAACTCCCGTTCGCACCTTTAGATCGGCAGGGAGGGCTGTCCGGGTGGAGAAAAAAGGTTTGGCGAAAAGAGGAGGATGCCGAAGGGTTTGCGGGACAGGCACTTCCGGCCGGTGGCGGGCTTTTTTTCGGCGGCTTGACCCGCTGCCAAATTCCTCACAATCGATATGTCCGGACCCGAGCCCGGGTGAAACCGCCGGGTGAACCGGCCCTCCCGCGACGGTAACCAACCATGCTCTTCGTGCATCGCCCCCTGACCATCGTATTCCTGGCGTCGCTCGCCGGCTGTTCCGTCGGGCGGTACGACGAGGATTATGCCGTCAGCCTTGCCGCTTACCGTGACGCCGCGGTCTTCGCGCCCCTCGCCGTGCTGCCCTATGAATCAGCGGGCGGTCGCGTGCAGATGCGCCTGCCGAAGCAGTTTGGCGGCATGCAGCAGGACGACGGCGCCGCCCAGCGGGCCAAGCCGCCGTTCCTCAAGGACTTTCCCGGTTACGACCAGGCCCGGGAAGTGCGTCTCAACGCAGGCAACGCGGTGTTGTCAGCCGTCGTGACCGTGGGCACCGTGGCCGCGGGGCAGCGACCTTACGGCGAGGTCGAGCGGGAGATTCTCGAGCAGGTCCGGGGCGACGACGAGTTTCGCAAGGTCGACTGGCAGCGAGGGCAGAAAGTGGCGAACGTCGCCGGCGGTCCGGCGGTGTGGGATGTCCTCGCGCTCAAAGGCAAGCAGGAGTTCGAGAGCGACACCGCGGGAAGCGTGGAGTTCAAGAAGTGGGACGGGGCGTGCGAGATCTGGGTTTCGGCCGATCCAAAGCAGGAGTTTTGTGTCGTGATCGCCGTGCGGGTGCCCGATGACGTCGCCGAAGCGCTTGAGGCACCGCCCGCGAAACTCGCCGAACTGATCGCCCGGACGGTCACGATCACCGCTGCGGTTGAGGAGAAGCCTGCCAACGCGGCGCCGTAGCGGAAGCCCCCGCGCTGGCGAACCACCTCAGTCGAATCCGCCCTGGTCACTGCCACATCGGCTGCGCTCGCCACGCTGCCAGCGGCGCGAGGATGAGCAGTGGCGTCCATGCGCCGACGGAAGAAGAGAAGGCGTCGCCAATCACCAACGCGTGCGAACCGAGCACCGTGAGGAAGAAGATGACGGTCATCCCCACGCACAGGCCGACCGCGACGAACACGCCCTTCCGGCTTGGACCCAGCACCAACGGGATCCCGAGCATGACCAGCGCCATGTCGAGCAGCGGCGCTATGAACCGGGCATGAATGCGAAGCGGGATATCGGCACCAACGCCGAGACTCGGGTTGCGGACGGCACGCACCAGTTCGAGCGTCGAAGAATACTGGCTCCAGTTTTGCGATCCCATCAGCTGTTCGAACGTGACGTCGCTCACGACGTAACACTCCCGCGGCTGGAGCCAGGCTGCCGCTGACCGTGAAAGCACCACTGGCGTGCCGCCCGATTCCAGCGCCGGCAGGCCGTCGATGTCGGTCGGTTCGCGGACGCCCTTGAGCAGATAGCCCGCTGGACGGGGACCGTCGGCAGGCATCCAGAACGCCTCGGCGGCCGTGATCTGCGAGCCGTAGGTGCCGAGCTGCGGGGGCATCAGCAGACTCGGCTGGTCGATCCGTTGGCCGGCCGCCTGTCCGCCGCGGCCACGGAACAGGATCTCCGTGCGGTTGTCGTAGCGTGGCTCGAACGGCTGTACGAACCGCCCCTGGAGATCCTGGGCGTTGCGGGCGAACGCCTCCCGAATACGAGGCAGCACCAGTTCACGGTTAGTCGCGGCGGCCAGAGCCACGACCACCGAAAACACGATCACGGGCCGAGCGATCCGCCACCGCGACACGCCGGCAGCGAGCAGGGCGGTGAGCTCGTTATGCCGTTCGAGCCACGACAGTGCGAACATCGCGCTGGCGAGCGAGATCACCGGGCTCGTCGCATCGAAGAACCAGAGCAGGCGGCAACTGTAATACGACGCCAGCACCTTCGTGAGGCTGCCCGTCTCGGCGGCGTGTGAGAGAAACTCCTCCATGTTCGTGAACGCATCGAACACGAAGTACAGGCCGGCGAGGCTCACGAACACGACGACGAACGCGTGTAGTTGGGCGCGGCCGATGTAGCGGTCAATCAGCATGGGCGCTTGACTGGGCCGGTGACTGGCGGACGATAAGGAGATTCCCGCCGGTGCTGTCCGCTGTCTCGGGGCGGCAGAGGGTACGGAGCGCGGGCTGGACCGTCAATCTGGGAAAACCCCACGGATGGCTTGGACAGACCTGCCGGGAATCGGGACGATTCTCGACCTGCTGTGCCCGCCACGGTGCGTTTTCTGCCATGCCGACGTTGCCACGCCGGCCCGCCGTGGAGCGGTGGCCTGCGATGCCTGTGTCGCGAGACTGTCGAGGGATGTGCCACGATGCTCGGCATGTGGCGAGCCGCTGCCGGGCACCGGAATCTGCCTCCGTTGCCGGCTGCGGCGCGTCGCTTGGGACGGGTTGGCTGTGCTCGCCCCCTACGCCGACGACATTCGTGACGTCGTGCTGCGGGCGAAGCGACCGGCGGGCGAGGGCGTCGCGGCCGGGTTGGCCTCCCTCCTCGTCCGCAAGCATCGTGAACGCTTCGATGGCTGGAACATCGACACGGTGGTGCCGGTGCCGATGCACTGGCTCCGAAGGGCGTCTCGTGGGACCAGTGCCGCCCACGAGATCGCGAGGGGCGTGGCGGCGGGCCTTGGACTGCCCTGCCGACGGTCGGTCAGGCGAACGAGACGCACACGCATGCAGAACGAACTGCCCTTCGAGGAGCGACACGCGAATCTCCAGGGGGCTTTTCGCGCAGCCGGGCGTCTGGAGGGCTCGCGGGTGCTGCTGGTGGACGACGTGACCACGACGGGATCCACGCTGGCCGGATGTCGTGAGGTCCTGGTGGAGGCCGGGGCCACCGCCGTCTACGCTGCCGTAGTGGCCCGGGCCGATCGTGCGGCCGCCATCGATCCCGAAAGCTAAGGGTGCCGCGTCCTGCGGCAAAACATATGCATGCTGTCACACCCGTCCGCATCGGCACCCGGGCCAGTATGCTCGCGACGACCCAAACGGGCTGGGTGGTGGACCGGCTCAAGGCGGTCGGCGTCGACGTGTGCCTCGAGACTATCTCGACCAGAGGGGATGCACGCCGCGACATCCCGATCGCCTGGATTGGCGGCGATGGGGTGTTCGTGCGGGAACTGGAACAGGCCCTGCTCGAGGGCCGCATCGACCTCGCCGTCCACAGCCTCAAGGACATGCCAACCGCCGAAACGTCCGGACTCGTGCTGGCGTGCGTGCCGGAACGGGCGACTGCCTTCGATGCCGTCGTGGGTCGGACGGCCGCGACGCTCGAGGAACTGCCTCCGGGAGCCGTGGTTGGCACATCGAGCATTCGCAGAGTGGCGCAGGTGAAGGCCATCCGCGGCGATCTGGTCGTCGCACCCCTTCGCGGCAACGTCGATACCCGGCTGCGGAAGCTCGATGCCGGAGACTACGACGCGCTGATCCTCGCCGCGGCCGGACTCGAGCGGCTCGGTCTCGCCGGCCGGATCACGCAACTTTTGAGGCCGCCTGCGTTTTGGCCGGCGGTATCCCAGGGGGCACTCGCGATCCAGGTGCGGATTGACGACGAGCGCACCCGCGCCGCGGTCATCCCACTGGACCACGTGGCGACACACGCCGCCGTGGTCGCGGAGCGGCGCATGCTGGCCGAACTGGCCGGCGGCTGCCTGGCTCCCATCGGCGGCTGGGCCCGGGTCGCCGACGCCCGCCTGACGCTCGGAGGGTGTGTGCTGGCCTTGGACGATACCGGAGCCGTCGAGCGGCTTGTCGCCGAGGAGTCTGTCGCCCTGCTGGGAGCCAACCTCGAACCTGAGGAAGTGTCCCTCTTCACCAGCGCCGAATCGCTCGGCGCGGCCGTGGCAGGAAAACTCTTGTCGGCAGGGGCCGCCCCGTTGCTTGAACGCATGCGCACGCGGCTTGTCTGATCTTTCCGCCGGGCGGGGTGTCGGACGGCATCCCCCCCTTTTTCCGGCGTCACTCTTTCGGAGGGTGTGGAAGAGACTCGATCCCGATAAACTTCCCTACTTGGGCAGCAGCACTCCCCCATTGTCGGCCAGGGGTGCCGCGTCTGGCGGCGAAGTCGCCGAAAAGACGCAGTGGCCCTTGAATCAACATTTTTGAAAATGCTAAGGTCCTGCAGTTGAATGTCGGCGTCTCTCCGTGGCCTGGCTCAGAGTGAGGCAGTATTCGGTCGAGGAGTTGGTAGAAACGTGACTCCGCCACCGTGGTGGGGTGCACGCAGTGAACGATGCAGAATGAAATGCGGCGACGAGCCGCGGAAGGCTATGCCAACATGGCGATCAAGGTGGTGATTGCGGATGATCACGAGGTGGTGCGGAGGGGGCTCGTAAGCCTGTTGTCCGGCTCCGAAGTGAAGATCGTGGGTGAGGCGTCGAGCGGCGACGAGGCCGTCAAGATCACCAAAAAGACGAAGCCCGACGTCGTGCTCCTCGACATTCGCATGCAGGGCAAGGACGGCCTCGCCGCGCTTGAGAAGATCCGGTCCGACATGCCGGGCGTTCGCTGCGTGATGCTATCGACCTTCGACAACCCAACCTACGTGGCCCGTGCCGTGGCCGCAGGGGCCCACGACTACATGCTCAAGGGCTGCACACGGAGCGAGTTGATTAACTCGATCACTGGTGCCGCTGCCGGCCAACTCCCGTTGCGGGCGGGCGAACTCCGCCGAGTAGCCACCACCATGGCCAATCGCGTGGCAACGGCTGATCCCGACATCCCGCTCACGCAGCGGGAGACGCAGGTGCTCCGCCACATGGCGCTCGGACTCTCCAACAAGGAGATTGCCCAGTCGCTGACGATCAGCGTGGAAACGGTGAAAGAGCACGTGCAGAATATCCTGCGAAAGCTCGCGGTCAGCGATCGCACGCAGGCCGCTGTCTGGGCCGTCCGCCGCGGACTGGTCTGACCACCGCGTAGCTGCGTGACCGAGAGAGCACCTGGCTTTGGCGGATCGCCGGTTCGGGGGCGGCAAAAGTCTCGTCGCCGGGGCGAGGATACGCCCAAGGCTCCTCGAGCGTTCGCCGACCCCCTTGCCTACCTCCTCCAAGCTGCCATCTCGCCGCTACACCAAAGGCAGATGCGCTCTAGCGGGCCCGTGGATGGGCCTTGTCGAAGGCGTCGAGGAGACGGGTCGTCGTTACGTGGGTGTAGATCTGCGTGGTGACGAGGCTCTTGTGGCCCAGGAGTTCCTGAACGCTGCGAATGTCGGCACCGGCATCGAGCAGATGGGTCGCGAAGCTGTGGCGCAGCGTGTGTGGGCTCGCCTTCCGAGAGAGGCCGGCCACGGCGAGGTGCTTTTCGAGCAGTCGTCCCACGCCCCGCACCGAGAGCCGACCGCCGAACTTGTTGGTGAACAGCGGTCGGGCGGCGGGTCGCGTCGCGCCGGTGGTCGATGGGCGAGCCGCGAGCCAGGCACGGAGGGCCGTCTGGGCATGGGAGCCAACAATTCCCAGTCGTTCCCGCCGCCCCTTGCCACGGATCCGAACGGTCGCGTTGCGGAGATCGAGATCGGCGTCATCGACGCTGACGAGTTCCCGCACGCGGCAGCCGGAGGAGTACATAAGTTCCAGGATCGCACGGTCTCGGAGTCCGCCAGCCTGGCCCGGCTTCGGTGCCGCGAGCAACTGCCCGATCTCGTCGCCAGTGAGAAACTTCGGCAGTTTCCGAGGCCGACGCGGGCTGCGGAGCGGCTTGGCAGGATTGGATCGAACCCACCCTTCCCGCTGCCCAAACGCATAGAAGCTCCGCATGCTTGCGAGTTTGCGGGCCACCGTGGCGGGGGCGTAGCCGGCGGCATGCAGGCCCGCCGCGAACCGCCGCAGGATCACGCTCGAGGCTTCATCCGGTGAGCGACAGCCCGCGGATCCGAGAAACTCCTCGAGTTGGAGGAGATCTTCCCGGTAGCTCTTGACCGTCAGCGGAGAACCGCCCCGCTCGGAGCCGATGTAGCGCAGAAACCGCTCGATGGCGGTCGAAAAATCCGGCCGGGACGCTCCGTGCAGCGGCATAGGCGGACGGCCCACCGCCTCAGGCCGGGCGATCGGCCCGCGGTCCGAACCGCAGCCGACGGGGCCGGGGAGTGTTTTGTCTGACTTTCTGCCCGAGCACCGCGGCGTCATACCACGAGAAACTCAGGTCGGGATTGGCGGCGTGCCGGGCTAGTGCCTCGAGCGCCTGGTCACGGCTATCGTCGTCGTAGAGAAACACGTAGCGTTCGCCACCCTTGACGAGGGCGATCACGTTGATGTCGCGAGCAGACATTGGGAGCCCCCGGGCGAACGCCGTGGCCGCGCAGCACGACCACCCCGGAAGTATCGGCCGCGATGTTTCGTCGTCCGCACCCTTCCCGATCGCGCTCCCCAAGTTTTCGCGATCGGGCCAACCGCTCCGGCGCCGGGGGCCGCATGGGCTTCGTGCGCATGATTCTGGGAAGGCTGTGCGGACGAGGGTGACGAGAGGGCCGACGCAGGCGGGCCAAGATTCTGGGTCAGAAGAGGCCTGAGAAGTTGCTGATCGCGATCGGCTCACGCGACCAGAAGGGCTCCCCGTGGGCCGTGCCGATCATCGATCCCCACCAGACGTCGGCCGCCGTCACGCGGTCGAGCACCCCGGGTCTGCCCGTGGGCTGGGGAAACTGGCTGGAGTAGCAGGCGAGGCTCCGCCGCTTGATCTCACGAGTGGTCGAGATGTCGACCACGAAGGCCGGCCGACGCACCGTTTTCAGGTGAACGCAGCCATAGTGGTAAATCCGCTCAGGATGCCAGGGCTCGCCGGCCAGATCACACTTTGTCAACTTCGCCCAGAATCGCGCCGCCTCCACGAGTCGCGTGGCGGCGACATGGTCGGGATGGGCGTCAACCCAGTGAGGGGCGAAAAGCCAGCGAGGCCGCACCCTGCGGATCACGCCCGCGAGCGCGCCGCGGGCCGCGAGCGTGGCTCGCAGCCGACGGTTCGGCAGGCCCAGGTTTTCACGCCACCTGACGCCGAGGGCGGCGGTCGCGGCCGCCGTCTCCCGGGCCCTGATCTCGACCGAGCCGAACGGCGTCGGCTCGCCGTCGGTGAGATCAAGGATGCCCACCGACAACCCCTGGGAGAGCATCAGTGCGATCGTGCCCCCCATGCCAAGTTCTGCATCATCCGGATGGGGAGCGATGACGAGCGAGTCGAGCACGGTGGAATTCCTTCGGAACGGATGCGAGCGCCGCCGCGGGCGTTTGCCGTCCGCGGACCACCTTGAGCATACTTCCCGCCATGGCAGCCCCAATCACGAGTCTCACAAGCTCCGCGTCAGCTGAAGACATGTTTGCCGAAGCCTGCGGCCACGCCCGCCGGGTCGCGGTGCTGGCGAGCGTGGAGGCCGTCCTGGGCTGGGACGAGCAGACGATGCTGCCGCGGGCAGCGGCAGGGCATCGGGCCGACCAGGCCGCGGCACTGGCAGCGATCGTCCATCGGCTGCGCACCGATGCCGCCCAAGGGGAGCGGCTCCATGGGTTGGCCGCGGGACCGCTGGCCACGGGCGGCTCGCCCGAGCAGCAGGCGACGATTCGGCTGCTCAGACGCGATTTCGAAAAGCAGGCCAGGCTTCCGCCCCGACTCGTGGAGGAACTTGCCCGCACGGGCGTCGGGGCACAACAGGCCTGGGTCGCCGCCCGGGCCGGATCATCGTGGAAGATGCTCGAGCCTTGGCTCGACCGGATGTTCGCGCTCAAGCGGGAGCAGGCCGACTGCCAGCGGCCCGACCTCGACCGCTACGACTCACTCATGGACGATTACGAACCGGGGGCCCGGTGGCGCGACGTGGTCGGGCGGTTCGAGCCACTCCGGGCGGCGATCGTGCCGCTCGTCCAGGCGTGTCGCGAATCATCGACACAGCCGGACGACCGCATACTCACCTCGGCAACCTATCCCATCGATGCGCAGCGGCCGTTTGTGCGCGACGTGGCCGTGCGGATCGGGTTCGACTTCGACCGTGGCAGGCTCGATACCACGGCGCACCCGTTCTGCACGACGCTCGGTCCTGATGATTGCCGGATCACGACCCGTTGGAATGAGCGTTCGCTGCCGACGGCTCTCTATGGCGTGCTGCACGAGGCGGGTCACGGCCTCTACGAGCAGGGGCTGCGGCGCGACTGGTACGGCCTGCCTCCTGGCGAGACGGCATCGCTCGGCATCCACGAGTCGCAGTCGCGGCTCTGGGAGAACATGGTCGGAAGGTCGACGTCGTTCTGGGAGTGGTGCCTCCCACTCGCCCGCGCTGCCTTTCCGGCGGCCCTCGGGGATGCCGACGTGGCGACCGTGCATGAAGCGCTGATGGTCGTCCGCCCGTCGTTCATCCGCGTCGAGGCCGACGAGGTGACCTACAACCTTCACGTGATGATGCGGTTCGACCTCGAACGGGCGGTCGTCCAGGGCGACCTTGCGGTGGCCGACCTGCCGGCCGCCTGGAACGATCGCTTCGAGAAGGATTTTGGAATGCGGCCGCCCGACGACGCGCATGGGGTTCTTCAGGACATTCACTGGAGCGCCGGGCTCGTCGGGTATTTTCCCACCTACACGCTCGGCAACATCTACGCGGCGCAGCTGATGGCGGCGGCCCGTCGGCGGTTTTCCGGCCTCGATGACGATTTTGCTGCGGGCCGCTTCCAGGCCTTGCTCGCGTGGCTTCGGGAGGAGGTGCATGCGGCTGGCCGCATGCTCGAATCCGATCCGCTGGTGGAGCGGGCCACGGGCAGCCCGGTGCAGGCGGACTGGCTCGTGCAGAGCCTTTGGGAACGCTATGGGGCGGCCTACGGCCTTTGATTCCCGCCGCCCCCCGGTGGTGCGGACGGGGGCGACCGTGCCACTTTTCGCTGGTACAATCGGGTCTTCCGTTTTCGGCGGATAGTTTGTTCCGTGATGTTGTGTTGGGAGGGTGCGCGATGGCTGACGACGACAAGGACAATAACGAAGGGTTCGACCCCTGGGCTGATCTGGAGTCGGATCCAGCGCCCAGCCTCGACGAAGGTTTTTCCTTTTCACTCGAAGAGGCAGTCGAAGAACCCGTTGCAGCGCCCTTCACTGAGGCCATCGAAGAGGCCATCGAAGAGGCCATCTCGCAGTCCCCCTTTGAGGCGGTGGGAGACCTCGACGAGTTTTCAGCCCCAGCGGCCGCCGCGGATGACGATCTCGTGACGTCGTGGCTCGACGAAACCGCCGATGAGGCGATGGCCGAGCAGCCGCTGGCAGTGTTTTCGCCGGAGGAGCCCGCGGAGACCGACAGCATTGACGAAGACCTCAACGAAGACACCGTGGGTGCCGGTCTTTCATCCATCGAAATCGGGACGGGCGAGTCGGGTGTTCATTCACCGAGCAGTCTCGATCCGTTCGACGCCATCGCCGACGACGCATCGCCAGAAGCCGTCGAGGCCGTTGAGACGATCTCGTTCGGGTTTGCCGACGAGCAGTCCCCCGAGTTCGAGTCCGCTGTCGACGCCGCGGAGGTGCTCGATTTTGGTTCGGCCGCGGCCGGTGTCGCCGCGGGTGCGGCCGCCGCGTCGGCCATCCCATCGTCGAAGGCCCGTGCAAAGGCAAAGCCTCAAAAAAAGAAGAGTGGCATCGGGCAGATGGTCGGCATCGTCATGGGCGGGGCGATGGCGATCCCGATCACGTTGGCGATCCTGATCTGGGGATTCCACAAGGACCCCTTCAAGGTCACGAAGCATGTGCCGGAGTCGGTGGCGTTTTTGCTGCCGCAGAAATTCCAGCGGGGTGGCCTGAAGCAGGTGGCCGGCGGCCCCAACCTGTCCACCGCGCCTTCGCTCGATGATCTGCCATCCGCCGACACGTCTGTGGTCGAACCGACGCCTACGGAGCCGGCTGCACCCGAGGAACCAACCTCGGAAGGGGCTCCGGTGGATGATGTCGCCGGTGGGGGCGAAGCCCCGACGGCCGTGGAGTTGGCGGCCATCACGCCAGTCGTACCGGATGGGCTCGATGATCTTCTCAAGGAACCAGCGGTCGTGGCCCCCTTGGAACCGCAGGCGCTGCCGACTCCCATCGTGCCCGAGCCAGAGCCGCTCGATCTATCGGGGCTCGAGCAGGCGGTGGCCGATGCGACCATCGCGCTCGACGCCGTGAAGGCGGGCGGCGATCCGGGTGATCCCGTTCGCAAGACGCGGCTTGTCGACTGGTACAAAAAGCTGGCCCGCGTGGCCCAGGAACTCGCGATGCTCGAGCACGTCGCGGCCGACAGCGGAAGGCCACTAACGGCGACACCTGACACGGTCGGTGAGATGCACCTGGCGATCCTCGCCGAGCCCGAACTGATCGACGACATGGCCAGGCTCTCGCGGAACTGGCTCGCGTATGCAAAGCGGGGCAGCGACGGTGTGGTGATGCCAGCCACGTTCGCTGGCTCACGCCAGGTGGGCCCCTATTGGAGTTCGCGGGTCTCCATCGCTGAGGCCGACGGTGGAGCACGCGAGCTCGCGATCATTTCGCGGGCCGAGCCGGCGGCATTGCCGGGCGACGTGATCCTGATCACCGGCCTGGTGATGAATGGCGACGTGGTTTGGGCGTCGGACCTGCGGTCGACCACGGCTGGCGACGCCAACGGTGCGGCAGCTGAGCCTGGGCGCCAGCCGGACGACTTCGACTCGCTCGGCCTGCCGGCGCTGTGATGGACTGGCCGCCGTCGGCCGTCGTCACCGCACGCGAGGTCACGGCTGGCAGAATCAGGGCGGTCGACGTGTTGGCTGCCAGCAGTGCCCGCCAGCGGGCCGTCGGACAGCAACTCAATGCGTTGATCCAGCCGCGTCAGGCGGAGGCTGCCGATGAGGCGACCGCGATCGACGAGCGAGCGGACGCGGGGCTTCCGGAGTCTGCCGTGTTGGCGGGCGTGCCGATCAGTGTCAAGGAATGCTTTCCTGTGCGGGGGCTCCTGACCACACTTGGAATCCCTTCAAGGCGTGGGGCGGAAGACACGCACGATGCCCCGCTCGTGCAACGTCTGCGGGCCGCGGGGGCCGTCGTGATCGGGAAGGCGAACGTTCCCCAGGCGATGTATCTGCACGAAACGGCAAACCCCGTCTGGGGACGCACGCTGCACCCGCTCGATCCGAATCGCGGCCCGGGGGGCTCCAGTGGCGGCGATGCAGCGCTCGTCGCCGCTGGAATCGCGACCCTCGGAGTTGGCAACGACCTCGCTGGGAGCCTGCGGCAGCCGGCTCATGCCTGCGGAATCGTAGCCATCATGCCCCGGAGCGTGGCGCTCGGCGCCGGCGGGGCCTTCGACACGATGCCCCACCTCACGGCCGTGCGTCCGCGGGCCGGCTTCCTTGCGCGGACGGTCGACGATGCGGAAATCGCGCTGGTCGCAGCGGGGGTGCCGCTCGCCACGGCCATGCCGCGACGTGTCGCATGGTGGGACGAGACCGGCCCGATCCCAGCCTCACCGGCGATCCGACGGGCCGTGCATGAAGCGGTCGAGCGGCTGTCGCGGCAGGGAATCGCGACCGCGCGACTCTCGGCCGATCTGGCCACTGAGGCGGCCTGGCTGCACCTCGCGATTCTCGCTGCCGATGGTGGCACCGACGTGCGCGGCCTGTTTGCCGGCGCACGGCCGATGCCGGGCGTCCGTCGACTGCTCGCCATCGCCGGGCTGCCGCGCCGCTGGCGGCCGGCCGTCGCGGCGTGCGCCCGGGTGCTGGGCAGGCGCATCGAGGCCGAGGGTGTGTTGCGGACCGGACCGCGGACCTCCGCAGAGCTCAAAGCGCTCGTCGCCGCTCGCGACGCGCTCGCCGCCCGCTTCGCCGGGGCCGTCGCCGGCTGCGACGCGGTGGTCTGCCCCGTGTCTTCCCTGCCGGCGCTGCGGCATGGCACCGCGGCGCGCCTCGTGCTCGCCGCCGCGCCGTGCCTGCTCGCCAATCTCCTCGACCTTCCGGCCGGCACGGTGCCGGTGACACGCGTGCGGGCCGACGAGGAACACGGCCGCCCCTGGAGCCTCGATCCCGTGCTCCGCGCCGCCGCGACGACCGACCGGGGAAGCCGAGGGCTGCCCGTGGGAGTTCAGGTCATCGCCTGCCCCGGCTACGACGAGGCCACGGTCGTTCGCGTCATGCGGCTGATCGAATCCGGCCCGCTCGGGATTCTCGCGTAGCCCCCACGGCTCACGGGTGACCGGGAGAGCCGGTCATTCGTGCGGTGATTACGCGTGCCATCATGCCGATGCCAAGCACCTCGCAGGCGGCACCCGCTTCGATGGCCGCTTTCGGCATGCTGAAGACGATGCTTGAGGCCTCGTCCTGCGCGATCGTGTGCCAGCCGCGGGTCCGCAGCTTGTGCAGACCCTTCGCCCCGTCGCGTCCCATGCCCGTGAGCAGCACGGCCGTACCGGTCTGCGGCCAGTGGTTCGCCACGCTCTCGAAAAAGACGTCGACGCTCGGGCGGAAAAAGATCTCACGGGGCTCGGCCCGGTATTCCAAGGTTCGGGCGGCGGAGAGCACGAGGTGGTCGTTGGTGCCGGCGACCAGCACGTCGCCGGCGAGCGGCTGCTGGCCGTGCTCGACCACGCGGACCGGGTGACCGGTGCGGTCGCCGAGCCACTTCGCCAGACCCGGCGCAAAAGCCACGTCAACGTGCTGCACGATGATCACGGCCACGTTCCAATCGTGCGGCAGCGGGAAGAGCAGATCGGAGACAGCCTTGGGGCCGCCCGTCGAGGCACCGATCACGAGGAGACGTGGCGGGCTCGAGCCGGCAGTCGGTCGCTGTGAGCGACGCGGATCCGCGGACGCGCCCACCAGTTTGGCAATCGTGCCGATCTTCTCGACGAGAGCGCCTGCGCCGCTCACTTCGCCAGCCGGACCGAGCATCGGCGTGTCGACGGCGTCGAGCGCGCCGTAGCCCATCGCGTCGTAGACGAGCGAGATGTTGCCGCTCACCGTCGCCGTCACGACGAGGATCGCGCATGGCGACGAGGCCATGATCTGCCTCGTCGCCTGGGACCCGTCCATGTGCGGCATGAGCAGGTCCATGAGGATCAGGTCGGGGCGATCGCGTTTCGCCAACGCGATCGCCTCGACGCCATCGCCGGCGGTCCAGGCCACCTCGTGGTCGGGCAGGCTGTCGACCACCCGCCGCAGCGCCTCGCAGGCTGCTCGCATGTCGTTGACGATGCCAATTCGCATGTGGGATTCCGCCTATGTCGTCGCCTCGCCGATCAGATCGATGATCGTATCGACGAAGGTCTCGTCGTGGAAACTGCTCTTCGTGAGGTAGCGGTTGGCGCCGGCGTCGAGCCCCCGGAGGCGGTCCTCCTCCCGGTCCTTGTACGACACGATCACGACCGGTGTCTCACGCCGGGCCGGGTCTGCCTTGAGGAGCGAGACGAGGCCAATGCCGTCCATCCGGGGCATGTCGACGTCGGTGACCACGAGGTCGTAGTGGGTGCCGCGAATCGCGTTCCAGCCGTCCATGCCATCGACGGCGACGTCGACGGCGAAACCGCGGGCCTGCAGCAGTTGCCGCTCCAGTTCGCGGACCGTGATCGAGTCGTCGACAACGAGAATCCGCTTCCGCTTCCGCGCCTGCTCCGCGATCCGCTCGAACTCGACCCGGGAGAGCCGGCGGCCCATGAGCACGTTGTCGATGGAGCGGACGAGGTCCTCCACGTCGACGATCAGCACCGGGTCGCCATTCTCGAGCAGTGAGGCGCTGTTCACGTCGGGAACCTTGCCGAGCCGCGGGTCGAGCGGTCGGACCTCGAGGTCGCGCTCGCCGAGGAATGAGTCGACGATCATTCCGAACTGCTGACCACGATCGCTGATCACCACCACGGGTATCGGATCGGCGGGGGGCGCCGCCGGGGCCTCGAGGATCTGGGCTGCCATCACCAAGCCGATCGACACGCCATCACGGTCGAAATATTGCCGCCCTTCGACGGTGCGGATCTCGTCGGCCTTGCAGAAGAGGATGTGGTCGATCCGCGTCAGCGGGAAGGCGAAGGGCTCGCCGCCGATCTCGACGAGGAGCGCCCGAATCACCGACATCGTGATCGGCAGTTGGAGCGTGAACACGGTCTGGCGGCCAGGCTGCGTGGCCACGCGAACACTGCCGCCGACGCTCTTCACCATGCTCTGCACCACGTCCAGCCCGACGCCGCGACCCGAGATCTCCGTCACATGGTCCTTGGTGGAGAAGCCGGGGAGGAAGAGAAACTCGAGGAGTTCGAGTTCGGTGAGCTGGTCGGCGACCTGCCGGGCCACGAGGCCACGGGCTACGGCCTTCACGCGGAGCTGTTCGACGTCGATCCCGCGGCCGTCATCGGTGATCGCGATCTGGAGCATGCCGGCCCGGTGCCGCGCCTCGAGCCGGATTGTGCCGGTGCCCGGCTTGCCGGCGGCCTCGCGGGTCGCGGGCAGTTCGATACCGTGGTCGAGCGAGTTGCGAATCAGGTGCGAGAGCGGTGCCTCGAGCTTGTCGAGGATGTCGCGATCGACGCCCGTCTGCTCGCCGCGGACCTCAAACCGCACCTGTTTGCCGAGCGTCCGGGCCACGTCGCGGACCAGCCGCGGAAATCCGCGGATCCCGTCGGCCAGCGGCCGCATGCGACTCACGATCACCTCGTGGTGGAGTCGGTTGGAGAGGTCCTCGTTGCGGCGGGCGAAACTCTCGAAATCCTCGACGTGGCGGGTCAGGGTCGCGAGGCCGGCGTCGGCCCGCTCGCGGATAGTCGTGAGCATGGCCGTGATCGGGGCGGGCACGGCCATGTCGGCCGTCTTGAGTTTCTCGTCGAGGGCGGCGAGCGCGTCGCAGAGGTCGACGTCGGTCGCCCGGAGTTGAAGGAGCGCGTCGACGAACGGCCGCAACTGCCGCGTCTCCACCAGGGACTCACCCGCGAGGCCCACGAGTCGCGTCAGGCTCTCGGCCGAGACGCGTACGACACGATCGATCTGGTCGGTGGGCCGCGCGGTGGCCGCAGTCGCCCCAGCCGGCTCCAGGGCCGTCTCCGCGACGGCTGACGCGACGGCTGACGGGGCGGCTGACGGGGCGGCTGACGGGGCGGCTGACGGGGCGGCTGACGGGGTGACCGACGGAGTGTTGAACGCCGAGATTCCAGCACCGGCTGCCACAGCCCCGACCGGTTCCGCGAGCATCACGTCCAGCTCGGCGACGAGTTGTTCCGCGCGGGCGGGCCAGGGGCCGTCCGGTTGGAGCGCGTCATCGGCCTTGGCGATCGCCCCGAGAAAATCGATGCCGGCGAGCAGACGGTCGGCGTGCCGGGGCTGGACGCGAAACACGCCCTTCCCAGCGGCCACAAACACGTCTTCGAGTGCGTGGGCGACGCGGACTGCGGGGTCGAGGCCCACGATCCGGGCCGCACCCTTGAGCGAATGGGCTGCCCGCATCATGGACTCGACCGTCTGGGGTGATCTCTCCAGTTCCTCGATGGCAAGAACGCCTGCCGACAGGACAGCCGTCTGGGTTTCGGCCTCCAGCCGGAACAGTTCCAGCATCGAGAATCCGCTCAGGTCTTCAGCCACGGACGCATCCTCCGGTCATGACGACACCATGTCGCGAAGTGCATCGAACAGGCGAGACTCATCGAGCAGTGCCACGGTCCGCTCCTGCCACTCGAAGAGGGCCGACGAGCAGCGGGCTGCGGCCTGACTGACGGTCGAGGGGACTGGACGGAGGTCGCCGCGGCCCACGCGGTGCACACCCGCCACGTCATCGACCCCCAGCACCCAGCGTTCCGTGCCCTGCGGATCGGCGCGTTCCAAGACAATGAGACGTGGCGTCCCCTCGGTAGATTCTCCGGTTGGCGGCGAATCGCCGCCGGGCCCGCCAGACAATCCCAGGAGCTTGTGCAACGACACGCACAGCTGCAACTGTCCGCGGATGTTGACCAGCCCTGCCAGCGCGGTCCCGGCCCGGTGCGGCACCGTGTGCACCGTCCGGGACGGGGTGACTTCGACGAGGACGGCTGAGGGCAGCGCGAGCCACTCCCGATCGACCCGGAACACGAGCACGCTTGTGTCGGCATGTTTCGCCGGCTCCGTGGGCTCCTCGAGGATTGCCTGCCACGAATCGAGGTAGCCCTCGGGTGCGTCGCGATCGAAGAATGTCCGGGCTGCGTCAGCGAGCACCGGACAGTTGCGGCAGTGGATGAACGCCAGCAGTTCGGGGCAGCTCCGGTCGCCACTGACACCAATGATCCGCCAGCACTCGGGCATCGGCGCCTCCAGCGGCACCGCGGCGTGTCGAGGATTTCGCGTCATGAGACACCCTTTCGGGCCAGCACGCGGGCGGCGGACTGGCGGTAGGTCTCCGCCATTCGAGCGTCACCTCGTTGGCGGGCCAGCAGCGCGAGCGCGAGGAGCGCCTCCTCGTGGGTTGCGTCGAGGTAGAGCGTCTTGTGGAAGCAGCCCTCTGCGCGGTCGAGGTCGCCGAGCGACTGGTGCAGCATGCCCATCAGGAAAAAGAGTTCCGGAGAGGGGGCGAGGCGTGGCCGCGACTGCTCACAAAACTCCAGAGCCTGGAGGTAGCGGCGCTCGTTGGCGAGGCCACCTGCTCGCTCCAGCACATCCTCGAGTAGTGGCGTGGATTCCTCGGCGGCTACAGCCGGTGGCGTCGGCGCCGCGGTTCCCCGCTGGGACCTGGGCGGGGGCCGCACGGGCGTCGTGGCGGCCGTGACGGCAGCAGTGGTCACCCGTGACGCTAGGTGGATGCCGCGGCGCAGCGCAAACACCGAGGCCCCACCGGCCGGAATCCAGTCGCCCTTCATGATCGGCGGTTCGGCGGCGCCTAGGACGAGGATGCCGTCGGGACGCAGGAGCCGGTTGACGGTCTGCTCGACGCGGCCACGGGCCTCAGCCGTGAGGTAAATGAGTAGATTGCGGCAGAAGATCACGTCATAGCGATCACGGTCGGCACCGAAGTTATCATCGAGCAGGTTAGCCCATGCGAACCGCACGCCCGCTCGGACGGCGTCGTCGATGACCGCGCCGCTACCGTCGACCCGGAACCAGCGGTCGCGAAACGAATTGTCGGTGTTGCGGAACGCATTTGCCGAATAGCGGCCGCGGTGCGCACGGTCGAGGGCCGCGTAGCTCACGTCGATCGCGTCGATCACGAACTGGCCGGGCGTCAGGCCCGCGTCGAGCAGGGCCATTGCCACGGAATACGGTTCCTCACCCGAGGCACATGGGGCGCACAGAATCCGCACCGGAACGCGGCCTGGCAGCGAGGCCAACGTGACGGCGAAATCCGCCACGAACGCAAATACCTGCTGGTCGCGGAAGAACCAGCTCTCAGCGACGATCACTTCCTCGACGAGGCGGTCGCGCTCGGCGCGGTCGGAGCGTACGATGGCGACGAACCGCTCCGGATCGTCGATACCGAGGGCGGCCATACGGGTGCGGACGGCCCGCGCGAGTGCCGCCATGCCGATCGTCATGGCATCGAGCCCGATCCACTCCCTCAGCAGCTGTTCAGCACCGGTGAGGTTCATGGTTGGTTCGTGGCCGTCGCGAGCGGGAACAGGCCACTCGCCACGTCGGTCGGCAGGAGTTGGTCTACGTCGAGCACCTGGATCGTCCGGCCGCTGATCCGCAGGACCTTCCCGAGGAACGGCGCGTCGTGGAACACAAGTGACGGCAGCGACGCATCGGCGTCCTCGGCGGAGCAGATCGAGATCACGTTCTCCGCGACGATTCCCAGCCGCTGTGGCTCCCGACCGCCGATCACGAACTCGCAGACGACGACCCGCGTGCTGAGCCGCTCCGCCAGCGGTCCCGTGCCGAGCCGCAGGCCGAGGTCGACCAGCGGCACCAGCCGCCCGCGGTAGGTGAAGATCCCGCGCACGTAGTCGGGCGTGTGGGGGATCGGACGGACCCGCACGAGCGGCAACACCTCGACCACCCGTCGCGACTCGATCGCGTAGGCCTCGCCGGCAACGGTGAAGGTGAGGAGTTGCATGTGGGCTAAATCGTGAAGCGAGAAACCTCCTCCTTGAGGCCACCGACGGCCTCGCGGAGGTGGACCGTGGCGCCGTTGAAGTCGTTGAGCGACGAGGCGGTGCGGGTGGCGCCCTCTGCGAGCCGGATCATCGCCTCGCGGATCTGCTCGGCACCCTGGGATTGCGCCCGCATGCCCTCGGTCACCTGCCCGAAGCGGCCTGAGATGCCCTGCACGGCGGTGATGATTTCTCCGAGTTTGGATGCCACGTCGCCGATCTCGCGGACGCCCGTTCGCACCTGCTCGGCAAACTTGTCCATCTCCATCACGCCGGCCGAAACGCTGTACTGCATCTCTTTGACCATCCGCTCGATGTCGAGGGAGGCGACCGCAGTCTGGTCTGCCAGACGACGGATTTCGCGGGCCACAACGAGGAATCCGAGGCCGTATTCGCCCGCCTTCTCGGCCTCGATGGCGGCGTTGATCGAGAGTAGGTTGGTCTGGTCGGCGACCTTAGTGATCGTTGTCACGGCCAGGTTGATGTTCGCGGCTCGCTCGCTAATGACGGCGAGTTTGGCGCCGAACGAGGAGGTGCTCTCGGCAAGTTGTCGCATCGTGCCGTCCATGCCGACGAGGTTGACGCGGCCGTCGGCTGCCATCTGGCCGGTGTGGCCCGCCATCTCGTTGACCTCGGTCATCGTCCGCAGCAGTTCCTGGCTGGTGACGGAAATCTGTTTGACGGCCGCCACGGCCTGGCTCGTTGAAGCCCCGTAGTCGGTGATCACCTGCTGCTGCTCGCTCGCCGTGGCCTGGATCGCCGTCGCCGTCGAGATCAGTGCGACCGACGAGTGTTGAATCCGGCCGATGAGGCCGCGGAGGTCGTTGGTCATGGTCTGGATCGCCGCGAGCAGGGCGCCGGTCTCGTCGTTGGAGGTGATGCCGACGTCGGCACGGAGGTCGCCGCTGGCCACTTGGTTGGCGACGGCGACGGCGGTGCGGATCGGTGTGGAGATCGTGCGGGCGACCACGAGCGCCGCCGCCGTCACCCCCAGGATGGTGGCCAACGACAGTCCGATCACCGCGAGACGTTGAAAGCGGACGAGGCCGAATGCCTCCGAGGCGTCCTGCTTGACGACCAGCCCCCAGCGAAAACTCGGCACGTAGCACCAGGCGGCGGCGACATCAGCGCCGCGGTAGTCGACCGCCTGGCCGTAGCCACGTTCGCCTGACGCGGCCTTCTGGGTGGCGGTCGCCTCCGCCGAGTTGAGCGGAATCCGCATCCGAAACGCGGCGTTCGAGGCGTGCCGCAGGGGCGTCGTGATCAGCACCGAGTTGCCGGTGAGTTCACCGGCCACGATCTCGCCCGTGTCGCCGAGTCCGGTCAGATCGGAGAGCATTTTCCAAACCCGCTGCGGCCCGATCCCGAGGGCCAGCACGCCGCTGACGCGGCCTTGATCGAACACCGGGCAGGTGACGAAGGCGAGGGGCGTGACCGACTTGCCGTAGGGCTGAAACCCGGACAGGTCCGACTGGAGAAGCGTTCGCGCCCGATCGAAGCCGGCCGCGAGTTCGGACGAGGCCAGCACGCCGCTCGTCAGGGACGCGCCGCAGGGGATCGTATCGCCCAGCGAGAAGATGACGCGGCCGCGGGCGTCGATGAGCAGCAGGTCGGCGTAGTCGAAGGCCTTGGCGACGTACAGAAAGTAGTCGCGAAAGGAATCGTCCGCTGGCCGGGGGGCGTCGGTGGAGTCACGGGCGGAGAGTTCGCGAACCGCGCTTACGAACGACGGCCCGCGGGCGAAGGCGGCGCCGTCGCGGACACGTTCCGTGGCGTAGGCCTCCAGCTCATGGGCCTTGCCCGCCGCGATCTGGACAAGATTGTCCTGAACCGACTTCTCGAGCGCCGTTGCGGCGATCCGGGCCGTGATCGCGGTGAGGATCGCGCACGGGATCAACGCGATCACCAGGAACCAGAACAGGAGACGGCCGGCGATCGACCGCCGCAAGCCGCCGTTGCCGTCGGGTGAGCCGCTCATCGCGTGGCCTCCGGTGATGGGAGGCGGCCCGCCGCAGTTCCATACGGATTTGCCCACTGCCCACCCCACGCACGTTGCAGATCGGCGACGAAAGCCTCCCACTCGGGCCGTGACCGTGAGATCGGGAACGGCACCGGTCGCACCGCCGTGCGGCTCGTCCAGACGATGTCGAACTGGCCGTCGCCACGGACTTGGCCGATGAACACCGGCCGCCATGTGTGCTGCGTTTCCGGGTCGATGGCGATGATGCCTTCCGGCGCGTTCATACTCTGGTGCCGCATCGCGTTGCGGACGGGCCGCACGTCGGCCGACTCCGCCTCGCGGACGGCCTGTGCCCAGAGGCGGACGCTGTCATACGCGGCCACTATCACATCCGACGTCGTGCGCTCGCCGCCGTAGCGGGCTTTGAAGGCCCCGACGAAGGCCAGGTTTTCAGGCCGCTCGATGCTTTGGAAGTAGTTCCAGGCGGCATAGTTGCCCGCCATGTCTGCGGCCGCGGGGCCCTGCAGTTCGTTTTCGGCCACCGCGAACGTCACGATCGGGGTCGTTTCCGGCAGCATGCCGGCTGCGCGGATTGCTCGGGCGAAGGGCAGAGCCGAGTCGCCCACGACCGTGCTCAGAATCACATCGGGCTTCGCCGCGGCGATTCGAGCCGCGAGATCGTCAGCTGCGGTGCTGCCGAAAGGAAGGTAGGCCTCGCCAACCAGTTTCGCATCAAGCCCTGCGATCTGGTCGGCGGCGATGGCGTTGACGCAGTGGGGCCAGATGTAATCCGAACCCACCAGGAAGAAGCGGCGGGCCTGCAGCGTGTCGTGGCACCACTGGACGGCGGGCGTGATTTGTTGGTTCGGCGCGGCGCCGGTGTAGATGATGTTCGGCGACATTTCGAGGCCTTCGTAAGCCATGGGGTAGACCAGCAGGTGGTCGTGTGCCTCGACGACCGGCAGCACGCTTTTGCGGCAGGCGCTGGTCCAACAGCCGAAGATCACGCAGGCGCCGTGCTCCCGGATCAGCGATTCCGCCTGCCGCGCGAAGGTGGGCCCATCCGAGGCGCCGTCGGCGATCACCCAGCGGACCGGTCGTCCGAGGAGGCCGCCCGTGCGGTTGATTTCCTCCAGGGCGAGCACCTCGGCGTCGATCATCGAACGTTCGCTGACTGCCATCGGTCCGGTCTGCGAGTGCAGGATGCCGACCACGATTGGCCGCCGGACGAATAGCCAGCGGTCGAGGGTCAGCCAGCCGCCCACTGCCGCCGCGGACAGAATCGAGAGGAGGAGCCAAGTCGCGACACGTCCTGCCTTGGAACGGCTGCCAAAGTGGACGTTCATTCCGGTGGCTGGTGATGGTGACGTGGGCATGGTGGGCGATGGAGGAGTCGCAGAGCGCGGCCACTGGCATCCCAGCCGCTCCTGCAATCTTTGTCCATCTTTCCCGACCGGGCGACGCGCCGGTGAAAAAACTGTTGGTTTCGGGAAGACCCGCCCGTTTTTCCCGGCTGCGGCAGTCCGTTGGACCGCTGAAATCGTCAGGACCGCTCCACATGGCGCGGGTGCACCTCCGCACGGCCGTACCCTTGCGTGGGGGGGTGCCCTGAGAACTGCTGGCCGGACGGCGCCGAATGGGGTATACCAACGTAGGGAGACTGACTGGAACACAAGCCAATCCCGGCTCCTGATCATCCTTGCGATTTTGTCCAAATCACACACCCGGCGGCGTCAAGGAACGACCGATGGATTCGGTGGTAAGCAACTCGCGAGGGACTGACGCGATCCAGCGGATCATCGGCATTTCGCCGTGGGCCGAGCAGGTTCGGCGGTCGATCGAGTTGGTCGCGGTGCACCAGTCGAGCGTGCTCATCCTGGGGCCAAGCGGCACGGGCAAGGAGTTGATCGCGCGGGCCATCCATGCCTGCAGCACCCGCTCTGCGAGGCCGTTCATTCCGGTCGACTGCGCCGTCACAACCGGGACGCTGTTTGCCAGCCACATGTTCGGCCACGTGAAGGGTTCGTTCACCGGGGCCACGTCGTCAACTCTCGGCTGCTTCCGCGCTGCCGACACTGGCACGATCTTCCTCGATGAGATCGGGGAGATGGAACTAGAACTCCAGGCCAAGTTGCTACGGGTGTTGCAGCAGCGGGTCGTAGTGCCAGTCGGAAGCCATCAGGAACTGCCCGTCGACGTCCGTGTGCTCGCTGCGACCAATCGTGATCTGGCGTCGGAGGTTCAGGAGGGTCGGTTCCGCGAGGACCTTTTCTACAGGCTCAACGTCGTCGCAATCCGTACGATCCCGCTGCGGGAGCGGATCGAGGACGTGCCTGTGCTGGCGGCGCGGTATCTCGCCGAACTGGCTGCCCGCCATGGCATGCCGATGTGCACTTTGTCGAACGCATCGACCGATCTGCTGCAGCAGTACACTTGGCCAGGGAATGTCCGCGAACTCGAAAACGTGCTCGAGCGAGCCGTGATGTTCTCGTCGGGCGAGCAGATCGATCCGGATGCGCTCAGCGGCCTGATCGTGACCGGCACAGGCGACGAGTTGTCCCCCGTCGGCGTGCTCGGGCAGATGGCGATGGCCGCCAGCCGGGGCATCGTGTCGGCGACGCCGCTACCGGGTGTCTATCGCGTTGAGCCGAAGATCATGCCCGCCGCCCCCGGCGTTGCTCCAGCAGCAGCAGCGCAGCCCGCGGCTGCACAGTCTGAGGCCGACTTATGGCCCACGCTCGCCGACGTGGAGCGCCTGCACCTCGAGCGAACTTTGACTGCGACCATGCAAAATAAGTCGCTCGCCGCCAAGATGCTGGGCATCGACCGCTCGGTGCTGCGGCGGAAGTTGCAGCGCTACGGGCTCGACGACGCGGTTGCGGAAGAATAGTGAGCATCTGCCTTTGGTGGATGCGGCGAGATGGCACCTTGGAGGAGTTGGGCACGGGGGTCGGCGAACGCTCGAGGAGCGTCGGGCCGCCGCGGCGTTAGAGCGACGAGACTTTTGCCGCCCCCGAGCCGGCGAGGAACTTTCTCGAGTGAGTTTGAGCCGGCCGTCAGCCTGCCTTGGAGCGGATGGCGGTCGAGTCATCCTCCGGCACACGGAGCCGCAGGGTGGCTGCTGCGGGCGGAGCCCGGCGCTCCTGGGCGAATCCGCGGGTTCCACTGCCGAGAAACGAGCTCAAGTGGTTCACCGGCCCGCTGCCAAAATCCTGGCGGAGGACGTCGAGGACTTCCTTCCAGGGCAGGCCGCGGCGATAGATGATTCGGTACGCCGCCTTGAGTTCGGCGATGTCTTCGGCAGAGTGGCCGCTTCGCCTCAGGCCCACGACGTTGAGGCCAACGATGCAGCCACTTTGGCCATCGACGAGCATGTACGGTGGGACGTCCTGAACGATACGGGCGTGGCCGCCGACCATTGCCAGCCTGCCAACGCGGCAAAACTGGTGGACAGCGACGGCACCGGAGACGAAGGCCCTGTCTTCGACGATGACGTGGCCGCCGAGAAGTGACGCATTGGCACAGATGCAGTTGCTCCCGACCACCACGTCGTGGCCAAAGTGGCCGCCGGCCATCACGTAGTTGTGGCTCCCCACGGTGGTCGCCGCCTCGGGCTTGAGCGCCCGGTGGACGGTGACGTATTCGCGGAAGACGTTGTGATCGCCGATGACAACGCGGCCGACTTGCTGGGGCCGGGCTGTGTGCTGCGGCGCCCCGCCGATGACGGCATGTTCACCAAACTCGTTGTGACATCCCGTGGTGACGCCAGACTTCACGACGGCGCCGCTGGCGACCGTGCAGAAGTCACCGAGTTCCACGTCCGCCTCGACCGTTGCGAAGGCCCCGATTTTTACGCCGACACCGAGTCGTGCATCCGGACTCACAACGGCCATCGGATGGATGCTCACGGCGTGCCTCTCGGAGGAGAAACGGCAAAGGGGACCGCGGGGTTATCGGCCCGCGTCACGCGTGGATTCAATGCCAGTTTCGCTTTGCCGGGAGAGTCTTCCCGATTTTCCCGCCCGGTCCATCCGCCGCGAATCCCCCGGCTTCCCGCGCCGGGCTGACGGCATATACTCAAATCCGGCTGATGTCACGATGGGAACCTGCCGGAGCAGGCCCGCATCGCCCACTGCCGGAAAGGATCGACGGATGGCCTCTCGTGACGAACGGTATGCGGATGCTGAAAAAATCAAGGACGGGGGCGACCTGGCCGGGGCGGTGGCGATGCTCGAAGCGGTCGTCGCCGACGATCCTGGTTTTGCGCTGGCCCATTCGGCCCTTGCCGCCTGGTGCACCCGCTTGGAGCGGCATCAGGACGCGGTGCGGCATGCCCGTCGCGTGGTGGAACTCGAGCCGCAGGACGCCTTCAGCTACACGGCCCTCAGCGTCGCCTGCATGCGGGCGGGTCTGATCCCGGAGGCGGAGGATGCTCTGGCCCGTTCGCGGACGCTCCAGGGCTAGAGCGCATTCGACTTCCGTGGAACGCCGGCTCGGGGGCGGCAAAAGTCTCGTCGCCGGGGTGAGGATACGCCCAAGGCTCCTCGAGCGTTCGCAGACCCCCTTGCCCACCTCCTCCAAACTGCCATCTCGCCGCTCCACCAAAGGCAGATGCGCGCGCGAGCCGCGGGGGCCGCGCGAGAATCACGCGGGGGTCGTGTAGGGTGGAGAGCGTATTCCCCGCGCTCGCGATTCGGGCTTCCTGTTGGGAGGTATGGCCCAGGAAGCTCGGAGCGCGAGCGATGGGAATACGGGTGGTGGGCGTGAGCGTGGTGCGCGAGCATCCGTACGCAAGCGAAGACGTCGGTCAACCCTGCGGTTCAGGAGCCACCGGCTCCTGCATGCCCAGAGCCGTCTCGAGTTCACCAAGCCGCTGTCGCTCATCGGGCGCAAGTTTTAACTTGGTCAGGCCACGCCTGCGGCCGGCCTCCAGGGTGCTCCGCGCCCCGGCTTCGTCGCCGCTGCGGAGTTGGGCCCATGCCAGATGCAGATACTTGACGTCCGTTGGCTGGAGGGTGGCCTCCTGCAGATCGGCAACAGCTTCGGCGTTCCTGCCCGCGGCGAGCCTCACCATGCCCCTTGTGTCCAGGAGATCGGGAAGCGGTCCGAGTTCGGCGATTGCCTGCTCGATCAACTTCTCGGCTTCACCGACGGTCTCGGGCTTCGCCAGATGAAAAGCCAGGTTGTTGGAGACGATCGCCGACTGCAGCGTGCCCAAGTCACCCTTGGCGAGCAGGCTGCGGTACACCTTCTCGGCATCCTGTGGCCGGCCCTCGAGGCTCAGCAGTTCGGCCTCGAGCAGTTGCACGACGACCGACCCGGGGTCGACCCGCTTGGCCTTGGTGAACCAGGGCACGAGCCTCGGGGCGAACGTTTCGGGAGCATCCTGGCAGCGGACCACTTGGACCGCCGTCGTCAGCATCCGTTCCAAAGGGATGTCGTCCCGGCGTGACTCCAGCAGATCGAGGGCCTCGTTCGCCCGCTTTTGCCGACCCAGGAAATCCGCCCGCGCTACCACCCCCTCGACCGCCACATCAGCGTATTGGGCGAACACCTTGTCGGCGGCCTTCGGAAACCCGAGCTGCTCCATCAGTTTTGCGACGGCATTGAGCTGCGCCGGCTGGGTTGCGGAGACGATGCCGCCAGGCATGAGCTTGCGCGCGGCCTCGGCGGCAAGCTTGCGGTCTTTCTGCGCGATCGCGATTTTGGCTTCGAGCGCGAGGGTGATCGCCGAGTCAGGGCTCGCCTTTTGGAGCCTCGTCAGCCACGGTCGGGCCGTTGACAACTCGCCGTGATCGATCAACTTCTCGATCAGCATGGCGATATAGGCGGGGGGGGCGGCAGGCCCTGCCACGATCGATACGAGCTGGTTACGGCACTCCTCCCATTGGCCGACCTTCTCGTGCAACTGTGCCAGCATGATCCGCTGGCCTGTCGACAAGGGCTGCTTCCGCTGCAGTTCGGTTAATACCACGATGGCCTGCTTCCAGCTCGCCGGCTCCTGCCTGTTCGCGAGGAGCTTGATCTCGAGGGCGGCATCGTCGGCCGTGATGTCCCCCCTGTCGTCGACGTTCTTTCGGAGGAGCGCCATCGCTTCCTGCATGTCGCGGAAATTACCCCGCTCCGCGATGATTTCGGCGAGCGATCGCCGAGCCCAGGCTTTTTCCGACAGGGCTGAAGCGGACGTGTCAGGCGACGCGGTGATCGTGCGGAGCGTCTCCTGCGCCGGTCCGAGACGGCCGCAGCGCATGAAAAATGACGCCAGTCCCCGGTTCGTCTCCAAGTCGTCTGGAGCGACCCGCACCGCGTCTCGGAAGGCCTGTTCGGCGTCGTCGATGCGGCCGAGCATTTCGTATCCCTGGCCAAGCAAGAGCTGTCGCTTCGGCTCAGGCATGAGCTCGGCAGCCTTGGCGAGCGTCCGTTCGGCCGCCGGCTTCTTTCCCATGGTGATCTGGTGCGAGAAGAGAGCGACCCAGACCTCGCCGCGGTCCGGCGCCACCTCGGTTGCCCGGCGCAACGCGTCAGCCGCCTGTTCCTGCTTACCGGAACGGGCGAGCAACTGCCCGAGCCACAGCAGGTCATCGGGGTTCGTCGAGTTTTTGCTGACGCTTCGCTCGGCGAACGCGACGGCGTCGTCGACACGGCCCGCCCGCAGTTCAGCCTCCGCCGAGAGTCGCTCGAGGCCCTCCTGCCCCTCAGCACCGAGCGACGCCAGCGCCTCCTGCGCCTCCTCGAGCCGGTTCGTGGAGTAGAGCAAGGCGACCAGTCGACGGACCGTCCCGGGATTCGCCGGCCCGAGGGCCACCGCTTTTTTCAACCGATCAATTGCTGCGGGAACGTTGCCCCTGAGGCCCTCGATTTCTGCGAACTGGATCTGGATCTGGCTCCAGCCGGGGCGGTCATTTTCCGCCTCGATGAGCAGGTTTCGGGCATCGTCGAGCGCCGCCTTCTCAATGGCTGTCGGGCGGCTCACATCCTCGCCCGCAGCCTGACGCTTGATCACCGAGGAGCGGACTTCGAAGATCCGCACGCCGGCCTCGGCTACCCGCGCCCGGGGCGTTCCCGCGCCTGCCGCCTCGGTGACCTTGGCCGCTGATGCGAGGGCTTTTTCGAGGTCGCCTTCAATGAACGCGAGCTCAAGCAGGGCCTCCGAGGCACGGATGTCCCGGGGTTTCCGTCGGGCGACCTCGCTCCACAGACGTTCGGCCGACTCCACGTCGCCCCGACCGAGGGCGATTCCGGCAAGCGAGATGAACACGGCGGCGGCCCCGTCGTCATCCAGTTCGGTGGCCCGGTTCTCGATCTCGTCGAGTTCAGCCTTGGAGGTGTCAACGCTGCGCCGCGCGGCAACCTGGGCTCGAACGACGAGAATGTTGGCCGCGTTGGCGACGGTGGCGGGCACCCTGGCCAGCACCGCGTCGGCCGCCTCGGGCCCTTCATCCCTGAGGGACAGCGTGGCCAATGCCGCCCACACCTGGGGGTCGGCTTCCTGGGTGGCGATGGAATCGAGCAGCTCTCGCGCCGCCTCCGACTCCCCTTTCCGCACCAGCACGTCGCTACGAAGCAGCGCGACCTGAGTCGAGGTGACGGCGGGCGACTGCTGCAGCACGTCGAGGAGAGCCTCGATGCCGCTCCAGTCGCGATCCGCCGCCGGTCGCCGCGACTGCTGCTGCATCCGAAGCTGCAGCAGCGGATACCAGATCTGCGGCACCGAGGCGAGCCGTTCCGATGGCAAATCCAGGGCGATCGACTCGAACTCCTCGAGCGCTTCTTCGATCTTGCCCGCGGATGCGAGTGCCGTCGCCGTCCCCGCCCGGGCTGCCAGGGACGTCGGGTCGTCACTGAGAATACGGCGATTGACGTCGAGTTGGGAATCGTACTCGTCAAGTTGGGCATAGCACTGGCCGAGGTAGAGATCCACCTGGCGAACCATTTCGGGCGAACCGGCCACGAGCGGTCGAACCTGTTCGAACTTCGCCTTCGCTTCGGCCCACTTCCGTTCGGCGACCAGCGTGCGACCCTCGAGCAGCCCCACGGCGGGACTGGCCGCACCGTAGAGCTCCTTGATCCGGGCGATCGCCTGCGACACTTCTTCCAGCTTGTTTTGCTGCAAGAGGGCGTCGGCGAGCATCAGGAGGAGGGACGCCCGGTTGGGCAGCTGTTCGATCCCGTTGAGCAGCGCCTGCTCGGCCTTCGCGGGGTCGCCCTGCTGTAGCGCGATGACGGCCAAGCCGCGGTAGGCACGTTCGTCGCCGGGAAACTTCTCGCGGGCCCGGTTCGCCATCGTCTCGGCCGTGGCGAAGTCTTTCTCGGACAGTGCGAGTTCAAAGCGGACGAAGATCGCGTTGGTGTCATCCGGAGCAATTTCAAGCGCCTTGGCGACATCGGCCTGAGCGGCGTCGAGGTCGCCCAGCTGGCGGTGCCAGTTGCTCATCGCCAGCCAGGCCTGCGCGTCCGAGGCATGCGTGTCAACAAACTTTTTGAGCACCTCGGTCGCCGAGTCGCGGTCGCCCATTTTTTCCTGCAGGATTGCTGCCAGGATGATGTAGGCATCGGTGGGACCTACGACCTTGCCCTGCGGGTCAAATTTCTTCGAACCCAGATCGAAGCCGACCATCTCCGCGACCACTTTCGTCGCCGCCTCGAAGTCGCCCGCACCGAGATACGACTGCGCCATCAACAGTTGGATGTCTGTGGGCCCCAGCGGCTTGCGGGCCGGATCGTCGTCGGCACCATTCTCCGCGGACACGGATGTCGAAAGTTTGCCCGACGCGACTCGCTCGCGAAGCACCTGGATGTGCTCCCGGGCGTCGGATGCCCGGCCGATGCGAAGTTGAAACTCCAATAACTGACGCCGCAGGTCGTCGTTCTCGGGATTGCGGCGAACGGCCGCCTCGACTGTGGTGTAGGCTCGCGCAACGTCGCTGCGCGTGGCGTCGGGAGCTGTCGCCCTGCCGAGCAGCAGTTTTGCATACTCGGCATAGGCTTCGTCGTCTTCGGGCCGAAGTCCGAGGTAGCGGCCGTAGATCGCCATTGCCTCGGCGGTCTTGCCCTCGTCCAGCCGTATCTTGGCCAGTTTCGCCAGACTGCCCGCGTTGCGTGACACCTGGAACCGCCGCAGCAGGACAACGCCAACGATTCCGCCGACCATGATCGCGAGGAACGCGAGCAGGAACTTTAGGTTGATCCGTTTCACGAGCGAACGATCTCCGAACCAGCCACGCGACGCCGGCGATTGAAAGGTCACGATCCGACCCCGAACAGCAGTCTAACAGCCGTTTTCCCCCCTCGACCACGATTCGGCGCCGGGGCGGGGCCGCCGCCCGTTGGCCCGGGCAGACTGTGCCCATTCGCCACCCCCCGCCGTTTCGCGAGCCAAAATCGCCCAAAGATCAGCGTCGCAGCCAGACGATAGTACCGATGAACGTGATTCTGCCGGTTGCGTCGACCCTGCGGCATGCCTGCCGCGGCCCTCGCCCCGCGCAGGCTTCGATCCACTCGAGGACGGCTCCGATGACTATCGCCACCCCGCGGCCCAACCGCGTCGTTTCCTTGGTGTGGAACACTCGGCTTTTTTGCCGGGTAGCCCCGCTGCTCATGGCCTTCGCTACGGCGACGGCGGTTTCGGCCGCCGGGCACGATCGTGCCGCGGCCCCGACACGGCCGTCCTCCGGGCAGCGAACGTCCGCGATCGTCGATCGCGCCGTCGTTCCTGCGGGGGGCGCTGCATGTCAGCAATGCGGCCCGGGCGGATGTCGTCACGGGCACGGCGCAGCCCACGGCCATCACCGTGATTGCCGAGATGGCGTGTGCGCTCCGTACTGCCCGGTACGACCGAGCACGTTCGGCTTCTACGGAACCAAGTGGCGAAGGTGGCCGGGGCAGGGCGTGGTGCCAGTGTCTGACGAGCGGGCCGTGACGCCGGCGACACCTCCGAAGTCGGAAGTGCCCGCCGCCGACGAGGAGTCGCGCGGCCCGAAGACGTTTCAGCTTCCCGAGCCCGAGGATGATTCAACGGCAGATTCCAAGGAAGACACAGCCGAGGAGCAGAAGGCGTTGCCTACCGACGCGCCGCTGCCCCCCGAACCTGCAGCCATGCCGCCGGAACCGGCGGAGCCAAAAAGGGGTCGAGGGCCCGCGCAGCAGGAGGAACCGACCCGGCCGGCAAAGCCGTCGGAGAAAGAGTCGGACTCCCCCATCGAGCCGCGGGAACTGCCCCGCGGCCAGGAGAAACTGGCTCCCGCCGCCGAAACGCCCCCGCCCGCTCCGAGGCGCGAGGATGAAAACCTGTTCGACGACTCGGCCACCAGGAAGGTGCGGCGCAAGATCCCGGTGTTGGATGATTTCCGACCGGCCGTTGTCGGATCGGCTGGTGGCGTGCAGCCCGCGGCCCACCAGCCCGGCATTCTCGAGGCCGATCGGCCTGCGGCCCCGATCCCCAACCTCCGACGGGTTCCCCTCGCAGTGCCGCGAGTCATGTTTGATCCGCAGGCCGAAACGGCGCGATTGCGGCAGAAGCAGTGACCCGCCGCCGGCCCGACGGGGCGTTGCGCCGGATCGGATCGGGAAATGCGAGAGGCGGGAGTCGAACCCGCACGCCTTGCGGCACTGGAACCTAAATCCAGCGCGTCTGCCAGTTTCGCCACTCTCGCTGAAGGGGTTTGCCAAGGCCTCCGGCGGCCATCCGATTCTACATCGTGACTCCCGTCAGGGCTGCGGTGGACTGTCTTGCTGGACGGCCACGGTTTCCAGGAGTCTTTCGAGATTGCCCTCGCCGACGTGGTTGCGCGGCGGCCATGCTGCCAAGAGCATCTCCTGGATCGGGGCGTCAGCGGTGACTTGCTGCGCGGCGAAGCGGAGTTCGAGAGACGCCACTTGTTTCGAGGGCTCGTGGCGGGCATTCCAATCGCGGGCGAGGGCCGCCGCCGTCGGCTCACCAAACACGCGCACACCTGGCTGGGGTAGGACCCAGAAAAACTTGTGCCAGCGGTTGCTGCCCAGCGATCCAAATCCCCCCACGGGTCGCTCGCGTTCCAGCGGTTGGCCGCTGCGGAGCAAGTCGACGATGCTTCCGTCGGCCAATGTCGCGCGGCCGTAGACCCACTGCTCCTGGGACGGGACGGCGCCGAACATCGACCACTGCTGCTCCAGGCAGCAGGCGGCGATGGCGGCTGCGACAGGCCGCGGGAGACTCGCCCCGCCGAACATCCCCCAATAGTGAAGGAAACTCGTCGCGGCCAGCGCCACGGCGCACCCGCACGCACACGTGGCCATCCTGCAGAGTCCGGCCACGCCGGTAGTCCGCGGCACGATGCCGAAAGACTGCCACACACCCGCCGGCATCAGCGGCAGCCAGGCGACCATACCGATCGGGGCGAACAGTCCCACCGACATTGTCATCCAGATCGCGGCGTGAAAAACCAGGAACGTGGCGACCAGCATCGTCCTCACCGCGGGGGCCGGGCAGGCGATGAGGACCAACGGCGCGGCCAGTTCCACGAACAACACCGTCCACGTCAGCGGACGGACGATCCAGCTGACGTCCGTCAGCATCATTCCGAGCGGCCTGCCGTGGTCGTGAATCGAGAGCGCGTGCGACATTGCCTCGCCCGAGAACCACGTCGCGTTGCACTTGGCCAATCCGGCGCCCAGGTAGACGGCGACGAGTTGGAGCACGAGCGCCAGGGTGGCGATGGAGCAGGCGGCGGACGGCGGCGTCGATCCCGCCCGGGTGCCCGGCCGCTGCGCATCGATTGACCAGACTGCTCCAAGGGGCAGAAACATCGACCAGAACAGCAGGCACACCAGCCAGAGATCACCAGAGTGGGTGGCCGGCGTGGTGCGGCGGATCATACTCACGACGACCACCCAGCCCATCACGCTGGCGACGCGGGTGAAGCAGCCGGCTGCAAGCAACACGCCGGCGATTCCCTCGGCGGCGACCACCATGCCGCCCCACCGCACCGAGTCGTCGAGAAACAACAGTGACCATTTGGCCGAGTCGTCGTGAAAAGCTCGCAGGACGTCCGGTGGAAAGATGCCGTCCGGCGCGAACATCAGCGTGAGGTCGCGGCTGTGGAGCAGGCAGTCGGCGATGAGGATCAGGCCGAGGCAAATCCGGAAGGCCGCCAGGCTGCGGATGTCGAGCGTGCAGGAGGCGCGCAGCGTCCAACGGACGGCCTGACCGAGTCGCCGTGCAGGATGGGGCTGGTCCATAGAAGGGCTGCGATGGAAGGGCTGCGACGGCGTCGCAAGCGGGTGTTTCTTGTGCGAACCAGACCCCGAAACTACAACAAGGCGGCTGCGGCGGACGACCCCAAATCCGCGCCCCGTGGCCCCGGCACGCCGCCATTCGCGACGACGGGCCTGCCTGACGGAGGAGGATCGACCAGATGCACGTTCCCGTGGTGGTGCTCGGCGGCGGACCCGGTGGTTACGCTGCCGCCTTTCTCGCCGCTGATCTCGGCATGCAGGTGGCGCTTGTCGAGCGGGACGAGCGGCTTGGCGGCACGTGCCTGCTGCGGGGCTGTATTCCCTCCAAGGCGTTGCTGCACGTGGGCCGCGTACTCTCGGAGGCCCGGGAGATGAAGGAGTGGGGCATTCAGTTTGAGCGGCCAACGTTGAACCTCGACGCCCTCCGGGCCCGCAAGGACAAGGTGATCGCCGCGCTCACGGGCGGCCTGGGCCAGCTCGCCCAGCGGCGGAACGTGACGGTGGTCCATGGCACGGCACGGTTTACGAACTCGACCACGCTCGAGGTGACCCCGGCCGCGGCCGGCGGTGCGAGCCAGAGGATTACGTTTGAACACTGCATTCTGGCCAGTGGCTCGCGGCCGGCCCGGATTCCGGCCTTCGACATCGGCAGTCCCAGGGTCATGGACTCGACCGGCGCCCTCGAACTGGCCGACGTGCCCGACTCGCTCCTCGTGGTGGGTGGTGGTTACATCGGACTCGAGATGGGCACCGTCTATGCCGAACTCGGCTCAAAGGTGTCGGTTGTGGAACTCACCGACACGCTACTGCCCGGCGCTGATCGCGACCTCGTCAAGCCACTGCAGAAGCGGCTCGCGGGGCTACTCGCGGCGATCATGCTCCGCACGAAGGTGGTCACCATCGAAGACACGGGCACATCGGTCCGAGTTTCATTCGAGGGGCCGGAAGGGCCAAGCGTGCAGGAATTTTCCCGCGTACTCATCGCCGTCGGTCGTCGTCCAAACTCCGACGGGATCGGCCTCGAGAATACGAAGGTCATCATCGACGCAAAGGGCTTCATCGGTGTCGACGGCCAGCAGCGGACAGCCGATCCGCATATCCTTGCGATCGGCGACGTCTGCGGCGAGCCGATGCTCGCCCACCGTGCGAGCCATCAGGGCAAGGTGGCCGTCGAGGCCCTGCACGGAGAGCCTGCGCTGTTCGCACCACGGGCCATCCCGGCGGTGGTGTTCACTGATCCCGAGATCGCCTGGGCGGGCTTGACGGAGAACGACGTGGCGGCCTCGGGTCGTGTCGTCGAGATCAGCAAATATCCGTGGGCCGCCAGCGGCAGGGCCCACGCGCTTGGCCGCACCGACGGTCTCACCAAGATCCTCATCGATCCCGAGACAGACATTGTTCTCGGTGTCGGAATCGTGGGTCCCGGTGCCGGCGAGTTGATCGCGGAGGGCGTGCTTGCCATCGAGATGGGCTGCTCGGCCCGTGACCTGATGGAGGCGATCCATCCCCATCCGACGCTCGGTGAGACCGTGGGCTTCAGCGCGGAGAACTACTTCGGAGTAGCCACGGAAATCTACCGTCCGCGGTCTGAAACGACGCCGAGGTAGCTTTCACGCGGGTCCGGGGCGGATCGCGGCCACGGCCTCCACGGGCGGCGGCAGTGGCCCCGTTGTGCGCCGTTTCCGGGCAGTCGCAATCGGTCTTTACGGGGTCGCGCACCCCCTGAATAATGCGGTAAGTTCGCTTACTTTTCCGGAGCCCCGCATGGCCAACCCCGACATCAACCATTCCGCCACCGAGGCTGCGGACAACGTCCTCTCAGGCGACGGTTCCACACAGCTGCCCCGGGGGGCCCATGCTCCGATGTCGATCGGCCAGATGAGCGACAACGCCTCGGGACAGCCGGAACTCATCGACGGGGTAGCGTCGGTCGACACCGATCCGACCGAGACCCGCGAGTGGCTCGACTCACTGCGGTACGTGATCAAAAGCCGCGGCGACGACCGAGCCGCCTATCTGCTCCATGCCATCGAGCAGGAGGCATACCGGCTCGGCGTCGCGATCCCGTTCTCGGCCACCACTCCCTACATCAACACCATCCCCGCCGACCGCCAGCCGCCGTATCCGGGCAACCGCGAGATCGAACGGCGGATTAAGAGCATCATTCGCTGGAACGCGATGGCGATGGTCGTCCGCGCGAACCGGGAAGACAAGAGCATCGGCGGCCACATCTCGACATTTGCTTCGTCGGCGACGCTCGTCGAAGTGGCGATGAACCACTTCATCCGCGGCCGGGGCGACGACTACTCGGGCGATCAGGTCTACTTTCAGGGGCATGCCTCGCCGGGTATCTACTCGCGGGCATTTCTCGAGGGGCGGCTGTCGGAGAAGAACCTGGAAAACTTCCGGCGGGAGCTCGCCCCCGGCGGCGGCCTGTCGAGCTATCCGCATCCCTGGCTGATGCCGGAGTTCTGGGAGTTCCCCACGGTGTCGATGGGGCTGGGGCCGCTGATGGCGATCTATCAGGCCCGCTTCAACCAGTACCTGCAGGATCGGGGCATCAAGGACACGAGCCGGCAGCGTGTCTGGTGCTTCATCGGCGACGGCGAGACCGACGAGCCGGAGACGCTCGGGGCGATCTCGTTGGCGGCTCGCGAAAAGCTCGACAACCTCGTGTTTGTCATCAACTGCAACCTCCAGCGGCTCGACGGCCCGGTCCGCGGCAACGGCAAGATCATCCAGGAACTCGAGGGCGTGTTCCGCGGTGCCGGCTGGAACGTGGTCAAGGTGATCTGGGGCGAGGACTGGGATCCGCTTCTCGGCAAGGACGAAAAGGGTCTGCTTGTCAAGCGGATGAACGAGGTGATCGACGGCCAGTATCAGAAATACGTCGTCATGCCCGGCGGCTATATCCGCGAGCACTTTTTCGGTGCGAGCCCCGAGCTCACGGAGATGGTGGCGCTTCTCTCCGACGAAAAGCTCAAGAAGCTGAAGCGCGGCGGCCACGATCCCGAAAAGGTGTATGCCGCCTACGACGCGGCCATGAAGTGCCACGGCAAGCCGACCGTGATCCTCGCCAAGACGATCAAGGGCTACGGCCTCGGCGAGGTGGGCGAGGGTCGCAACGTCACGCATAGCCAAAAGAAGCTCAACGAAGACGAGTTGCGGGCCTTCCGCTCGCGGTTTGGGATCCCGATCTCCGATGACGAGGTGTCCAAGGCGCCTTTTTACAAGCCGCCGGAGGATTCGGAGGAGATGCGGTATCTCCGCGAGCGGCGTGAGGCACTCGGCGGGTACGTGCCGACGCGGCCGCTTGAGTCGCCGAAGCTCAAGACGCCCACGCTCGACGAGTATCGCCCCTTCATCGAGAAGAGCGTTGGCCGCGAGGTGTCGACGACCACCGGGGTCGTCACGCTGATGTCATCGCTCCTCAAGGACAAGCAGGTCGGCAAATACATCGTGCCGATCGTGCCGGACGAATCGCGGACCTTCGGTATGGATCCGCTCTTCAAGCAGTGCGGCATCTACGCCCACGCGGGCCAGCTCTACGAGCCGGTCGATTCCGACCAGTTGCTGTACTACCGCGAGGCCAAGGACGGGCAGATTCTCGAGGAGGGCATCACCGAGGCGGGGAGCATGTCGAGCTTCATCGCCGCGGGCACGGCCTACGCCAGCCACGGCGTGCCGATGATCCCGATCTTCATCTACTACTCGATGTTCGGCTTCCAGCGGATCGGCGACCTCATCTGGGCCGCCTGCGACTGCCGGGCCCGCGGTTTTCTCCTCGGCGGCACGGCTGGCCGCACGACGCTCGCCGGCGAGGGGCTGCAACATCAGGACGGCCACAGCCACCTGTTCGCGATGGCTTATCCGACGGTCAAGGCCTACGACCCGGCATTCGTCTACGAGACGACGGTGATCATGCTCGACGGCATGGACCGGATGTATGCCAAGGGCGAGGACTGGATCTATTACATCACCGTCTACAACGAGAACTATGAGATGCCTGCGATGCCCGCGGGCTGCGAGGAGGGCATTCTCAACGGGATGTACCGGCTCCGCGACGTGGCGGCGAAGGCGACGCCGGTGGCGACATTGCCGCACGTGAATCTGCTGGGCTCGGGTGCGATCCTCCGTGAGGTGATCCGCGCGGCCGATCTGCTGGCCGAGCACTGGGGCGTGGCAAGCACGGTGTGGAGCGTGACGAGCTGGAAGGAACTGCGGCGCGAAGCGCAGGAGTGCCGCCGCTGGAACATGCTGCATCCCGAGGCGGAGCAAAAAGCGAGTTATCTCGAAGGAACACTGGCCAGCACGGATGGCGTGTTCGTGGCCGCCAGCGACCACGTGCGCGCCGTGCCCGAGCAACTCGACCCCTGGATTCCTGGTGGCCTGTTCGTGCTGGGCACCGACGGATTCGGCCGCAGTGAACTCCGCCCCCACCTTCGCCGGCACTTCGAGGTCGACGCCGAATGCATCGTCATCGGGACGCTCTCGCAACTGGCGTCCGCGGGGGTGATCGGCAAGCACGTCGTCACCGAGGCAATCACGCGGCTGGGGGTCGATCCCGACAAGATCGACGCCGCTTCGGCGTGAGCACGCCCCTCGGGCGGTGCCGGACATTCCGGCGTCGCGTTCCCACCTCCTCCACCATCGCTCCTCCTCAAGCACCCGCGGAACCAGCCCATGGCCACTGAGTTTAAGCTTCCAGATCTTGGTGAAAACATTGCCTCTGGCGACGTTGTGACTGTCTTCGTGTCGGAGGGCGACGTTGTGAAGCCTGGGCAGGCGCTCCTCGAGGTGGAGACCGACAAGGCGGTGATCGAGGTGCCGTGCCCGCCGGGCGGACTGGTGTCGAAGGTGCTCGTCAAGAAGGGCGACACTGTGAAGGTCGGTCAGGCGCTCGTGCTCTTGGACGCGGCCGGAACCTCGCCCGCCCCGAAGCCGGCGGCCCCGGCTCCCCCGATCCCGGCTCCCGCGACCCAAGCCGCCGCCCCCGCCCCGAAGTCCGTTGCGGCACCCGCACCCGCCCCCGCACCGGCAGCAGTCCCCCCGGCTCCGAAAGCGGCTGTCGTGGTTGAGGAGCCTCCCGTCGTGACGGCACCTGCGGCCGTGGATCCCGCCGGGCCTGCGGTTCGCAGACTGGCGCGTGAACTGGGCGTCGATCTCGCGCGGGTGAAGGGGAGCGGGCCCGCAGGCCGCATCATTCGCGAAGACGTGATCGCCGCGGTGCGGCACGCAAGCGCGGCGCCTGCCGGCCGGTCTCGACCGGAGTCGACGTCCACGGAACGTGACGACTGGGGGCCGATCCGTCGCGAGCAGATGTCGCGGATGCGGAAGACGATCGCGGCCAACATGGTCCGCAGCGTGCAGACGATCCCGCACCTGACAAACTTCGACGATGCTGACGTGACCGAACTCGAGGCGCTCCGCAAGGCGAGCGCTCCCGAGTATGCCAAGAACAACCTCAAGCTCACGGCACTCTCGTTCGTGATCAAGGCGGTGAGTCTGTCGCTCCGCCAGCACCCGGTCGTCAACGCGATGATCGACATCGAGAAAGGTGAGATCGTCTACAAGGATTACGTGAATGTCGGCCTCGCGGTCGATACGCCCCGCGGCCTGGTGGTGCCCGTGCTCCGAGGGTGCGACCAGATGTCGATTCCGCAGGTCGCTCAGGCGATCGCCGACACGGCGGAAAAGGCCAAGAATGCCCAGTATGGCATCGAGGATCTCCGCGGCGGCACGTTCACGATCAGCAATCTCGGGGCCGTCGGCGGGGTCTACTCGACGCCGATCATCAACTGGCCGGAGGTGGCGATCCTGCTCCTTGGCCGATCGCGGAAGATGCCTGTGGTCCATGATGACCGGGTTGAGCCGCGGCTGATGATGCCCCTGTCGCTCTCGTACGATCATCGTGTCATCGACGGCGCGGCGGCCGCCCGGTTTTTAAACGAGGTGATCGATTACCTCGAGAGTCCGGGGCGTCTCCTGCTGGCCATGTGACCTATCCCTCTTTCAATCGTTCCTGCGGTAGCGGGGACTGGAACCCATCGTGAGCATCATCGACAGCTTTGATTCAGCGGGGACGGCAAGCCTCGCGTTTCTCGAGGAACTCTTCGAGCAGTATCAGAATGATCCCGCGAGTGTGCCGGCCGATTGGCGTGGCCACTTCGAGGCCCTGCAGGCGGGGGTTGTGGTACCCGTGGCACAGGGCGGGAACGGCCACGCGGCCACCAAGCCGGCGTTGAATGGCAACGGTGCCGTGCCCGCGCCTAATCTCGTCACGCCGGACGGGATCGCCACCGCTCATGCCGTGGCGATCGCCAACGGCGAGGTGAAGCTACCCGCGGCCCTTGCCGGCGAGGTGATGCCGCTGCCGCTGCCGCCGGTGGCCACCGGCACTGCGGGCGAAGAGCGGGTGGCGTTTCTGCAGGATCGCGTCGACCAGCTCGTTCGTGCGTATCGCGTCCGCGGCCACCTGATGGCGGAGATCGACCCGCTCGGCCGTCCGCGTCCGGGGCTGCCTGAGCTCGATCCGGCCTTTTACCACCTCACCGAAGAGGACATGGACCGGTCCTTCTCGACCGACACGATCGAGGGGCCGCAGTCGATGTCGCTGCGGGAGATTATCAAACGGCTCCGCAACACGTACTGCCGCTCGATCGGCGTCCAGTTCATGCACATGGACGATCTCCGCGTGCGGCAGTGGCTGCAGGTGCGGATGGAGGGCTGCGAAAACCGTGTCCAACTCGACCGGCGGCAGCAGTTGCGGATCTACCGTCAGATGACGACGGCGGCGGTGTTCGAGGAGTTCATCCAGAAGCGGTTTCTGGGTGCGAAGAGTTTCTCGCTCGAGGGCTCGGAGAGCCTGATTCCTCTCGTCGAGATGGCGATCGAGCGGGCCGCCTCCCAGGAGGTCGGCGACTGCGTGCTGGCGATGGCCCATCGCGGCCGGCTCAACGTGCTCGCCAACATCATGGGCAAGAGTCCGCAGCGGATCTTCCGAGAGTTTGCCGACATGGATCCGGAGCTTCACGTCGGCCGTGGCGACGTGAAGTATCACCTCGGACACTCGACCGACTACATGGCGGCCAACGACAGGAGCGTGCACCTCACGCTCTGCTTCAATCCCAGTCACCTTGAGTTCGTCAACCCGGTGGCGATCGGCAGGATGCGGGCCCGGCAGGACCGCTCTAGCGACCACGCGCGGCAGGGGGGGCTGGTGATCCTGATCCACGGCGACGCGGCATTCGCCGGCGAGGGCATCATCCAGGAGACCCTCAACCTCAGCGAGCTCGACGCCTACCGCGTCGGCGGCACGCTGCACGTGATTGTCAACAACCAGATTGGCTTCACGACCGGCCCGCGCGAGTCGCGGTCGTGCATGTACGCCACAGACGTTGCGAAGATGCTCCAGATCCCGATCTTCCACGTCAACGGCGAGGACCCCGAGGCGGTGGCGCAGGTGGTCAATCTAGCGATGGACTTTCGCCGGGAGTTTCAGCGGGACGTGGTCATCGACATGTATTGCTTCCGCCGCCGGGGCCACAACGAGGCCGACGAGCCGGCGTTCACCCAGCCGGCGCTGTACCGCGTGATCGAGAAGCGGCCGAGCGCCCACGAGAGCTATCTCGAGAGGCTCCTCAAACTCGGCGAGGTGTCGGCTGACGAAGCCAAGCAGATCGCAGAGCAGCAACAGGCAAAACTGGCGGCCGATCTCTCCGTCGCCAAGAGCGAGGAATACGTCCACAAGGACGACATCGGCGGCATGTGGGCCTTTTACATCGGCGGCCGCGAAAAAGACGCCGCCGAGGTGGACACCGGCGTGCGTCGCGACGTTCTCGAGAACCTGCTGATGCGGCTCGTGGCCCTGCCCGACGGCTTCCAGCCGCATGCGAAGATCAGGAAGTTTCTGGAGAACCGCGTGCAGATGGCGGCCGGGGCGCTGCCGCTCGACTGGTCGGCCGCCGAGGCGCTCGCCCTGGCGACGATCGCCACGCAGGGTCTCCGGGTGCGGATCTCCGGCCAGGACAGCCAGCGGGGCACGTTCAGTCACCGTCACGCCGTGATCCACGACGTCGTCACCGACGAGACCTACTGCTCACTGGAGCATCTCACTGCCGATCAGGCCCCGGTCGAGATCTACAACAGCCCGCTTTCCGAGGCGGGTGTGCTCGGCTTCGAATACGGTTACAGCCTTGATTGCCCTGACGGCCTCGTCGTCTGGGAGGCTCAGTTTGGCGACTTCGTCAACGCCGCGCAGGTGGTGATCGACCAGTTCATCGTCAGTGCCGAGGACAAGTGGAACCGGCTCTCCGGTCTGGTGATGCTGCTGCCGCACGGCTTCGAGGGCCAGGGCCCCGAGCATTCGAGCGCCCGGCTCGAGCGGTTTCTCTCGCTCTGCGCCAAAGACAACATTCAGGTGGTGCAGCCGACGACGCCCGCGCAGCTCTTCCACTGCCTCCGGCGGCAAGTGCTCCGTGTCTGGCGGAAGCCGCTCGTTGTGATGACGCCCAAGAGTCTGCTGCGAAATCCGGCGTGCGCCTCGACGATGGACGACCTCGTGAAGGGCTCGTTTCAGCGGGTGATCCCGGACTCATCCGGCACGCCTGCCCGCGACATCCACCGTGTTCTGCTCTGCTCGGGCAAGGTGGCCTACGAACTGGAGAAGCGGCGGTAGGAACTCGGCCGCCGCGACGTCGCGATAGTCCGGGTCGAGCAACTCTACCCGCTGCCGAAGCGGGCGCTCGAGGAGGCACTCGGTGGCTACACCCCCGGCACGCCCACCGTCTGGGTCCAGGACGAGCCGGAGAACATGGGTGCGTGGCGGTTTTTCCGAATCCACTTCGGAGAGAAACTGCTCGACCGCTTTCCGTTCTCGGGCGTCTGCCGGCAGAGCGCCGCCAGCCCCGCCACCGGCTCGAAGAAGAGCCACGACATGGAGCAGAATGAGCTCCTCAGTACCGCTTTTAACAGTTGATTCAATCCATCCTGAGGCCGCCACAGAGTGGCAACCAAATCCATGGCAATCGAACTGAAGGTTCCCGAAGTCGGCGAGTCGATCACCGAGGTGATGATCGGCGACTGGAAGAAGCGGGAGGGCGAGGGTGTGGTCACCGACGAGTCGTTGGTCGAGATCGAGAGTGACAAGGCCACCGTCGAACTGCCCGCTCCGTCCGCCGGCACGATTACGAAGATTCTCAAGGGCAGCGGTGAGAAGGCGGTGGTGGGCGAGATCATCGGCTATATGGAGCCGGTGACCGCCGGGGCCGGCCCGACGCCCCCCGCTCCCACGCAGCCCACGGTCGATGTGAAGCGGACGGAGGGGCGGACCACCATCGGATCAGTGCAGCCCCCGGCTCCGCCCGCGTCTGCTCCGCGGGTGATGCCGTCGGCGGCCCGAGTGCTCGGTGAGGCCGGTGTCTCCGCGGCTGGAGTGCCGGGCACCGGTCCCGGTGGTCGGATCACCAAGACCGATGCCGTGGCAGCGGTGAAGCCGGCTGCACCTGCTGTGAAGCCGGCCGCAGCCCCTGCGCCAGTCGTCACTCGGAGTGGTGGCAGCCGCGAGGAACGGTATCAGCTGATTAGTCCGATCCGGCGGCGAATCGCGGAGCGGCTCGTTGAGGCCCAGCAGCAGGCGGCCTTGCTCACGACGTTCAACGAGTGCGACATGAGTTCAGTGATGGCCCTGCGGTCGAAGTTCAAGGACCAGTTTCAGGAGCGGTATGGCGTGAAACTTGGCTTCATGTCGTTCTTCGTTCGCGCAGCCGTCGAGGCGCTCCGGGTCGTGCCGCAGGTTAATGCGGAGTTTCGCGAGCCCCACATCGTGTATCGCGACTACTGCGACATCGGTATCGCCGTGGGTGGCGGCAAGGGGCTCGTGGTGCCCGTGCTACGGAATGCCGAGACGATGTCGTTCGCCCAGATCGAACTCGCGATCGGTGAGTTCGCCAGGCGGGCCGCCGAAAACAAGCTCAAGCTCGAAGAACTGCAGGGGGGGACGTTCACGATCTCCAACGGCGGCGTGTACGGATCGATGCTCTCGACGCCGATCATCAATCCACCGCAGAGCGGCATCCTTGGCCTGCACTCGATCCAGGACAGGCCAATGGCGGTGAACGGCAACGTCGTCGTCCGCCCGATGATGTACCTCGCCCTGACCTACGACCACCGTATCGTCGACGGCCGCGACGCGGTGACGTTCCTCAAGCGGATCAAGGATACGATCGAGGATCCCTCACGTCTGATTTTGGAAGTCTGACTATTTTCGGAAGTCCGATTATTTTCGGAAGTCCGATTATTTTTGGAAGTCCGACTATTTTTGGAAGTCCGACATGGCACAGCATGACTTGGTGGTGATCGGTGGCGGACCGGGCGGCTACGTGGCCGCGATCCGGGCAGCGCAGCTCGGCATGAACGTCGCGGTCATCGAGAAGGAGCCCCAGCTCGGCGGCACCTGCCTGCGAGTCGGTTGCATTCCCTCCAAAGCGCTCCTCGAGTCAAGCCACAAACTGGAAGTCACCCAGCACGAACTCGGGATCCATGGCGTCAAGGTCGTGGGTGTGTCGTTCGACCTGGCGACGATGATGAAGCGGAAGGAAGATGTCGTTTCGATGCTCGCGAAGGGCATCGAGGCGCTGCTCTCCAAGAACAAGGTCACGCGGTATCGCGGTGCCGGCCGACTGGTGGGGTCTGGCCGGGTCGAAGTTGAGGGCTCCGACGGGGTGACGACCGCGGTCGAGAGCCAGCGGATCATCCTCGCCGTCGGTAGCAGGAGCGTCGTGCTGCCGGGCGTCGACATCGACGGCCGGTTCGTCGGCACGAGCACCGAGGCGCTGGCGTACGACTCCGTTCCCGGTCACTTGGTGGTGATCGGCGGCGGCTACATCGGCCTGGAACTTGGCACCGTCTGGCGGCGACTGGGCTCGAAGGTCACGGTGCTGGAATATGCGGACCGGATTCTCACAGGGATCGACGCCGAGATTGCCTCGGAGGCGCTCGCGCTGTTCCGCAAGCAAGGGCTCGACATCCGGCTGGGCGCGAAGGTGAAACGGGCCCGGGCCGACGGCAACGGCGCGGTCGTCGATTGCGAGGGCCAGGAACCGATTCGCTGCGATCGGGTGCTGGCGGCGACGGGCCGCAGGCCCGCGACCGACGGCATCGGTCTGGAGGCCGTGGGCATCGCACCCGACCCGCGGGGCTTCATTCCGGTCGACGCGCACTTCCGCACGTCGGCTCCCGGGATCTGGGCGATCGGCGACTGCATCCCAGGGCCGATGCTCGCCCACAAGGCCGAGGAAGACGGCGTGGCCTGCGCCGAGGTGATCGCCGGCAAATGGTCACACGTCGACTACGACCTCGTGCCTGCCGTCGTCTTCACGCATCCCGAGATCGCCGCCGTCGGCAAGACGGAGGAGCAGCTCGTAGCCGCGGGTGTGTCGTTCAAGAAAGGTGTGTTCCCCTTTCGGGCCAACGGCCGGGCGCGGACGATCAACGACACGACCGGCAAGGTGAAGGTGCTCGCCGATGCAGTCACCGACCGGGTGCTCGGGATTCACATCATCGGGCCGGCCGCTGGCGATCTGATCGGCGAGGCGGCCGCTGCGATGAACTTCGGCGCGTCCGCGGAGGATATTGCCCGCGTGTGCCATGCCCATCCGACCCTCCCCGAGGCGCTCAAGGAAGCGGCCCTCGCCGTTCACGGTAACGCCATCCACGTGTGACGTACGCCCAAGAAGCCCGGAGCGCGAGCGATGGGAAAGCGGGTGGCGACCGTGGCCGTGGTGCGGAGCGATTGCGGATGCGGGGCGTATTCCCCGCGCTCGGGCTTGAGGCTTCCTGACGTGAGTCGCGGCGGCGGGTCAAAACCTCCACGCGATACCGGCATCGGAGAAGAACGGCGCGGCGTCGGACGTGAGGCCCCAGCCGACGCGAAGGCCCATCTCGATGTTCCGCGTCAGCAAGACGTGGAAACCCGGGCTGACGAAGGGCTGACTTCTGCTGTCGGGCTCTCCGGCTGTGAACGAGCCGAACCACTCGGCATGCACCTCGAACCGCTCGGTGACGGGTATGCGGAGCACGGCCGACGGCGTCCAGCGGCTAAACCAGTCGGCGAGGCCCTCGGAGTAGGCGTAGCGGATCGCGGTGTCGAGTCTCCAGCCGATGGGAAGTTCCCAGCCGGCGACGGCCGTGGCCACGGGCACGGTGCCGAAGACGTCACCGTAGGTCGGCGTGGAGGCCTCCATGATGAAGCAGCTCTGAGGCATGAGGCCATCCTGTGCCGACGTGTTGACCTTGAGGCCGTAGAGCACGCTCGATTCGTAAAGCGTGCTCCCGTCAGGCGTGCCCTCGCCTACTTCGACGCTCGTCACGACGTTGCCCTGTGAGCCGACGCCATAGTTGACGCCAAACCGCCACTCCAGCCACTCGGTGGCTCCGATTCGTAGCAGCGACTCCGGATAGTTGTTGGTGGGCAGACCCGTGACGTTGTCTATGAACACGGAGGAGCCCTCGACGAGCACGACCCCCGGTGCAACGCAATGCGTGCACGGGGTGAATGCGTCGCGGTCGGTGCCGAGATCCCATTCCTCGGCGGCCGGCGCCTGGACCGCGAGCCCGGCAGCCACGATACAGGCGGCCATCAGCCACGACCGCATGGCGGCAGAGTCTGAACGGTGCATGCAGGTTGACGATCGACCCACGGGAATCCCTCGACATGTCCGGGTCTTGTCAGAGGCTTCGGCGGGCTGAAGTCGAAAGACCGGGCTTTTCCTGTGCGACCCGCAGAGTTTGCGCCGCTTGCGGCACCGAACGGCCCTATGACACAGCCGGAAGCCCCCATAACGAACTTTCGGTGACGGGGTGCGTACAATCCCCCGTAGGAAGGTACATCCGTCTTGATTCGGGCGACCCACGCGGCCGCCCGGGCCAACCTCGCGAAAGCACAAGGTGGCGACCTATCCCCGCAAGGGGGTAGGAGGATGTGCGTCGAACGTCGCTTCGAGGCCCCTGAGTGGGCGAGGTGGCTTTCGACGAAGCTTTCGAGGCATGACCTCGTCCCGTGGCGTTGTGTCACGGAGGCATGCCCGCGGGCTCCTTTCCTGGCGTGAAGGGAAAAGGAGCAACGCATGCACGTCGGCTTTCTATCGATCCGCTTGGATGGCGATAATCCCCGGCATCACCTCTGGCGCAACAATGGCACGTGGTGGACGCACTACACGCTCCATTTCGCCGGCCGCAAGCGACGCATTCGCCGATCGCTGGGCACTTCGTCGCTCGAGGTCGCCGTTCAGCGGCGTGACGAACTTCTCGTGAGGCTCGCCCGCGAGGGGGAAGCTGTGCCGGAGCAAAGGCCCCGTCGAGTCGCTCCCTCCGGGCCGGCTGAATCGGCCAATCTCCGCGCCGTTTCCCTCTGTGCAAATAATAGGTGAGACAGCTGCAGCTCGATATTCACTGCCGCGCCTCATCCGGCTCTTCAACTGGCCAGCCTCTGAGCTTGGCATGCATGACGGCGACTCTACCCATGGCGTGATCCATGCGAAAAGTTCCGGCCGCCTGAGTCATGTGCTCCTGCGCCTTGGCGACGTTCCCCGAAGCCTCGAAGTACAGGCCCACATACAGGTGGGCATAACAGAGTTGGTTCCGGCGGATTTCACCTTCTCCTTTTTCAGCCGCGGCCAGGACAGCCTCGGGCTCACACTTCCCCGCGTAAAGAGCCAGAATCTCCTTCATGGGAACCCGCGGGTCTTCGCCGACCAAAAGAAGCTTGGCACGGGCGGCCGGGATACCCTCGAGTTTGGCGACACAGAGAAAGTGCCAGGCCGGGTTCTCCACGTCGCTGGGGTTCACGGTCCTGTGGAGTTCGAACTGCTGTTGGCCGTCTGCGAAACGATCCGAGTAATACAGTGCCAGCCCGCGTTGCCAAAGATCCGGCTCCGAGGCGGGTACGGCCACGACGAGCTGGTCGAAGACGCGGGCAGACTCGACGGGCTTGGCTTCAAAGAACAGCCCGACCGCCTCACTGAAGAGTTCCTGGGGCGTGGGCTCGGCGGCACAGATAGCTCCCCACAATCCGCAAGCAACGGTGGCCAGCAAGAAGCCATATGCGTTGGTCATAAAAGATTGCTCGCCGAGGCGCGGAGGTCTTGTGACGAAAGCCGGCCGAACGGCCCTCTGTGCCAATGATAGGTGAGACACCAGCCTTCGGCCCGCAGAAGGGCCGTCATACGGCGGTCGCCGTAACGCCCGTATTCGCTGGCCATCCAGACGATCCGCTTCACGAGCCGTGGCTCATCGTCGGCAACGCTCGCCTTGCGGCGCTGCGTGTTCCTGGCCTGCCCCAGCACTCGACATGCCCAGCGTTCGGTCACCTCATCGCGGCCGAGCGTGTCACGCACATGCTCGACCGCCAGGAGCCGCTTCAGCCGAGCGTTCTCCTTCTCGAGATCCTTCAACCGCTTCGCCTGATCCGTCCGCAGCCCGCCGTACTCCCGCTTCCATCGGTAGTGAGTCTGCTCGGTCACGCCAAGCTTCTGCACCACCTCGGGCACGGTCTTCCCCTGAGCCAACCCAACCTCAGCCTCGCGGAGCTTCCCAATGATCTGCTCCGCCGTGAACTTCTTTCCTCGTGGCATCTCTTGCCCTCCCTTGGTTTGCGCCACCAGAGATTCTCTCTCTGAAAGTGGCGACGTTTAAGGGGG
>CAMBPQ010000009.1 GCA_945869735.1 Planctomicrobium piriforme | reverse complement strand
CCCGTCGCCGGACGTTCGCCTCAGCCATCGTGGCCTCGGCTCACTCGATGCTGCTCTCGCTTCGCCGGGCACCGATCCGCCGCAGGCGGATTGGTCGTGGCTTCGCTCGACCAGCAACGCCGGCTCCCGGGCACGGGCAGCCCCTCGCTCACCGTGCGATGGTGCGCATAGGAATGCTCCCGCGACGGGCCAAGGCCGCGGGGGCCATGGATGGCCCCGCGGCCGTATATCAAGGAATCACGACCTCGTCCGAAATGATGACCGGCTTTCCAGCCGTGACGCCGGCGGGTGTCGGAAGGGCGACGCCCGCGGAAGGTCCCGGTGATCCGCCCGGGCCCATCGGCACCGAGACGCCGGCCGGCATGCCCCCTTCGATCACAGCGCCTTGTCCTTCGCATGAGTTGCAGCCCGAACGAGGTGCCGCCGATTCGCAGCAGGCGCCCTGCTGCTGACCGCAGACGCGGGGTGGCGCCGCGGCGGCCATGGCGGCCCCTGGCGGGGTGAACCCTGGCGGAAGGTGCCCGAAGCACCGCTCATACTTCCAGACCTCAAGCGAGATATACCGCTCCGTGAGTGACTTGCAGCCACTCATGGCCACGATCGTAATCATCGCCGCCGACACAAGCAGTTGTCGGCTCCAATCCTGTGTACACATCGCTCCGTCTCCTCGGGCGGCTTCCCCAGCCCGCTCCTGCGGGCATGAGTCCAACCCGAACCGCTCGGTTCTGGAGGAAGCCTCGCAACCCTACCCCACATGGGCAGCGCGGCAAGAAAATCGTACGGAGGGACGGCGCGGCGGAAGCCGATCCTTGGAAACCTGTGACGGTCCTGCCGTGGGCAGGATGCCTGCCGGCGGGGAAGCGACCCTCGGCCGGCGTGATACGGAGGCTTCGTCAGCCCTTGCGATGGCGGATGCGGGCGCGCATGCGACGCTTCTTCTGGCCCAGTTTGCGTCGCCCTTTGCCCGTTTTCTTAACACCCATTCCCTGTCTCCACGTGCCGGTCGGCCGGATAGCGGCCGAGTTCATCGTGAAAGGTTGTAAGATGGGCCGCGGTCGGTTTCAAGCGCTCCCCCGGCACGCCTCCTCAGGCATGATCGTCTTCTTCCCCACCTACGCGCGGTGCACCGCAGCCGGATGGACCGCCACGGTCGCCGGTATGGTCACCCGTCCGCTCCCCGAACGCAGTCGGCGGCGGGTGCTGGCGGTGGCCGTTCTGCGCCGATTGCTCGACCTGGACGACGCGCAGGTCGAGTCTGACGTCTTTCGTCGCCGGGCCGAGGTGTTTCTGTTTAGGCGGCTGGCGGGTGAGCGAATCCGCATCACGGTCGGCGACCGCGTGATCGACGCGGGGATATCCGACCGCAGTGGGCATTTCCAGGCACGGGTCGAGTTTGCTGACGGGTTTGCGGCTGACTCCGCATGGCCGCGTTCGGCCGGCGGGGCGACGGTGGAGTACGCGGGGACGACCGTCGACGGCGACCCCGACTCCGGGCCGGCGGTCACAGCGACCGGGCGCATCCATTTGGTCGAAGAGACAGGCACGTCGGTGATCTCCGACATCGACGACACGGTCAAGGTCACGAACGTCGCCGATCGCCGCGAACTGCTCCGCAACACGCTCGTTCGCGAGTTCATGGCGGTGGAGGGGATGCCTGAGGTCTACCGACGGTGGCACGATGCCGGCGCGGCGTTCCATTACGTGTCATCGAGCCCATGGCAGCTGTCCGACTGCCTGTGCCGCTTCCTCGGTGCGGCGGGCCTGCCCGCGGGCTCCATGCACCTCAAACTCTTTCGCCTCAAAGACTCGACGCCACTGGGCCGGCTGCCGTCGCGAAAGCGGTCTAAGCGGCGGACGATCGAGCAGATCATGGACGACTTCCCGGCCCGCCGGTTTGTCCTCGTCGGCGATTCTGGCGAGCGGGACCCGGAGGTCTATGCCGCGATCGCGCGGCGGCGGCCCGAACAGGTGGCCGGAGTCGTCATCCGAGAAGTGCCCTCGAAGGCCTCGCGGGCGAAGGTCCGCGAGCGGCTGGTGAAACTCGCCCGCCGCCTGCCGGCCGACAGCTTTACCGTGTTTCAAAAGCCTGACGAACTCGCCGATCTCCAGTCGTTGCAGTAGAGCCGACGCGACCCAGCCGGAATCATCAGGGTGAGTCGAAGGCGTTTTGGTAGTGCTCGACGACGGGCTTGCCCCCTTCGGCCGCGGCGAATGTCACGGCCACGACGTCGATCCGCACGCTCGCATCCTGCAGGCGATGCCTACGGATATAGGCGTTGGCCAGCTCGGCGATCCGCCGCTGCTTGATATGGCCAACCGTCTCGGCCGGATGGCCGTGGGCGGTGTCGCTCCGGCTCCGTACTTCAACAAACACGACCGTGCGGCCGTCGAGGGCCACGATGTCGATATCGCCCCGCAGCACGCGCTCACGGCGGCCGACGATCCGGTAGCCGAGGCCGCGGAGGTACGCCGCCGCCTCGTCCTCGCCACGGCGGCCGAGTTCGTCGCGGGTGGAGGTCACAGGCGGCTTCCCTCGTGTGAGCACCCAACCTCCGTGGAACACCGGCTCGGGGGCGGTAAAAGTCTCGTCGCCGGGGCGAGGATACGCCCAAGGCTCCGCGCAGCGTTCGCCGACCCTCTTGCCTACGTCCTCCAAGGTGCCATCAGGGTGCCATTCTGCCGCTCCACCACAGGCAGATGCACTCTAGGTGGTGGCGGCGGCCTTCTTTGTCTTGCCGACTGGCTTCGCGGCGCCGCCGGTCGTCTCGTCCCGCTTCTCGCGGAGGCGGGTCGACTTTCCGGCCCGGTCGCGGAGGTAGTAGAGCTTCGCCCGTCGCGAGATGCCCGAGCGCTTGACATCGACCTTGGCGACTTTCGGCGAGTGGATTGGGAACTTCCGCTCCACCCCTTCGCCCGCCACGATGCGGCGGACCGTGAACATCTCACGGCTGCCGGTACCGCTCTTGGCGATCACGACCCCGTTGAAAATCTGCACCCGCTCCTTCTCACCTTCGAGAATCCGAGTGTGGACGTCGACGGTGTCGCCGATCTGAAAGCTGGGGACCTCCGACTTCAGGCTCGAGGCCTCGACGGCGGCGAGGATCTTGTGGTTCACGATGCGCTCCTTTGGGGTTGGCTGGTGGGTTGGACGGGATGTGGACGGCCGCATCGTGCGGTCGCTGCGACGGCCTGTTCGCGTCGCCATGTTGCGATCCGGCCGTGATCGCCCGAGAGCAGGATTTCGGGCACCGTGAGGCCGCGGAACTCCCGCGGCCTCGTGTATTGCGGTCCTTCGACAAGCCGGTCGGCACCGGAGAAGGAATCCTGCCCCGCGCTCTCCTCATGTCCGAGGACACCAGGCAGGAGGCGGGCCACGGCGTCGATGATCACCATCGCCGCCACCTCGCCCCCTGAGAGGACGTAGTCGCCGATCGAAATTTCATCGGCCGCGAGGGTGTCGCGGATGCGGGCGTCGAACCCCTCGTAGCGACCGCACACCAGGACGAGACGCCCCAGGCGGGAAAGCTCCTCGACGAGCTGCTGGTCGAGCCGACGTCCGCCCGGAGTGAGGAGTACCGTGCGACCTCCGAAGCCTCCCTCGGCACGCACCGACTCCACGCAGGCGACCACCGGCCCGGGCATGAGCAGCATTCCTGGCCCGCCACCGTAGGGTCGATCGTCGACCTGGCGGTGCACGCCCTCGGCAAAGTCACGAATATTGGTCAGGCGAATGTCGACTAGCCCGGCCTTGCGCGCCGCCCCGAGCAGGCTTCCGTCGAGGAAGCCCGAGAACATCTCGGGGAACAGCGTGACGATATCGATGCGCATGGCAATCTCGTGAACGGCGCGGCACTCCAGTCGCCTGAGCAGCTGCCGGCGCGGGCCACGCTCACTCGGCCTTCGGCTCTTCGGCGGGTGTTTCGGCGACAACCACGGCGGCTGCTTCGACCACAGCCTCGGCGGCGGGGGCGGCCTCAACGACGGCCTCGGCAGTGGGATCGGTCTTGGGCGTAGGAACGAACGCCGGCTCGCCCGGGTCGGGGATGATCCGTGGCATCGCGAGTTTTGTGCGGGCCAATTCCATCTGCTTGAGGTGCGTGCCGTTGGTTCCATACTTCTTGATCAGCACGCGGACGGCGTCGCTTGGCTGGGCGCCGACGGACAGCCAGTAGTCGACCCGGGGGCCGACGAGCGTGCAGCGGGCGTCGGTCTCGGGTACGTGCGGATCGTAGGTGCCGAGCTCCTCGATCACGCGACCATCGCGGGGGCTGCGCCGGTCGGTTGCGCAGATACGGTAATACTCGCGGTTCTTCCGGCCCATCCGCTTCATTCGAATTGCCACTGCCACGATCGGGAATCTCCAAGAACGAGAGGAACGGCTGTTCGGGGTGTATAACGAGCCCCTTATGGTATCCGACGGCCGGCCGAACCCAAGGGCGCCCCCGCCAGCCCTGTTTTTCGGTCAAAATAACAGGAAAGCATGCGGGAAAGTTGGGCCGGATCGCGATCGGCGGCCCGCCACAGTTGGAAGAAGGGAGGCCGCTGTTGGCCTGCCGTCAGGAAGCCCCAAGCGCGAGCGTGGGGAATACGGGTGGCATTGAGACGGTGCCGGATTGGTTCGCCGGCGGTGCCATGCTCGTCGCCGGGGGATTTTGCTACAGGAGGCCCCCGTGGCCGACTCTGCATCGCTCGTGAGTCGCAAAGATTCCCCGACGTCTGCGCGTGCCCCCGACCGGCTCCTCATGATCGGGAGGTGTGCATCCCGTCAGGAAGCCCCAAGCGTGAGCGCGGGGAATGTGACTGGCATCAGGCGCGGTCTCCGCGCTTCTTACGGCGGGTGTCCTTGTCACGCTGCTTCTTGAGTTTCCGCCGCTCGTCGGCGGTGAGCCGCTTGCCGGTGTCGCCCTTGGGCCTGCCGAGCCGGGCGGAAGGGTTCGCGAACTGGGCCTGGAGTTGCTGAACCTGCTGCATCCGCTCTCGCATACCGAGGCCCGCCATACCCTTCATCATCGCGCTCATGCCGTCGAACTGCTTGACGAGATCGCTCACCTCGTGGGCCTCGACGCCCGCCCCAGCGGCGATGCGGCGGCGGCGCGACTGATCGACGAACCGTGAGGGATTGCGACGCTCGTCGGGCGTCATCGAGTCGATAATTCCGAACAGCCGGTTCATGTCCTTCTCGAGGTCGGCGCCGCCGAGCATCTCCTGCATGCCACCCATGCCCGGGATCATGCCGAGCACCTTGCCGAGGGGACCGAGTCGCCGCGTCTGGAGGAGCATTTTCTTGAAGTCGTCGAGCGTGAACTCGCCCGCCTTCAGCCGTTCCTCCTGCCGCTTCATCTCGTCCTGGTCAAACTTCCGCTGCGCCTCTTCCACGAGCGAGACAACGTCACCCATGCCGAGGATTCGTCCTGCCATCCGCTCTGGATGGAAGTCCTCGAGGGCCTCGATCTGCTCGCCGGTACCGATGAACTTGATCGGCACGCCGGTCACGCTCTTGACCGACAGCGCGGCGCCGCCGCGGGCATCGCCGTCGAGCTTCGTCATGATCACGCCGTCGAGTTCGAGGGCGTCGTTGAAGGCCTGGGCACTCCTGACGGCATCCTGGCCCGTCATCGCGTCGACGACGAGGTAGACCTGATCGGGGCCCACTGTGCGGTCGATCTTCGCGAGCTCTCGCATCAGCTCCTCGTCGATCGCCAGTCGACCGGCGGTGTCGAGGATGACGACGGAAATGTTTTCCTTCCTCGCGCGGGCGACGCCGGCGTTGCAGACCGCGACGGGATCAGTGCTACCCGTCGGCATATCGGCTGGTGTGTGCACCGGCACGCCGAGTTGCCGGCCGAGCACGGCGAGTTGCTCGATGGCCGCGGGCCTCTGGAGGTCGGCCGCGACGAGCATCACGCCCTGCCCCTGTTCCTTGATCTTTCGGGCGAGCTTGGCGCACGAGGTCGTCTTTCCGGAGCCCTGCAGGCCGCAGAGCATGAAAACGGTGGTCGTGCCCGACTGGAGATGGAGCGAGTGGTCGACCGGCCCCATCAGGCCGACGAGCTCCTGATGCACGATGCCGACGAGTTGCTGCGCGGGGTCGAGCGACTCGAGCACTTTCGCGCCCATAGCGCCCTCAGCGACTCGGGCGAGGAATCCGTCGGCGACGTCGTAAGCGACGTCGGCCTCGAGCAGGGCGGTCCGCACAGCCCCGAGGCCCTCCCGCATATTGGCGTCGGTGAGCTTGCCGCGACCGCGCAGGGAGTTGATGGCGGACGAGAGGGACGCGGTCAGCGACTCGAACATGGCGGCTCCGGATTGGCGAGCCGGCGAGTATACCGCCCTGGAAAACGCATTCTCCCCCCGGTGACGAGCCGCTCGAATCGGGAGCGGACACACATTGTGCCGCTGGCCCAACGCGTGGCCGGCGTGAACGGCGCGTCACCGGAGGGAGGACCAGGCGGAGACATTCGCGACGGCAGCCCCTCCGGCCGCAGTCGCGGGACAGATCAACTAAACGTGCCCGGCTGGCCGACGACGATAGGGGTCGCCCCCGGCATCGACATGCCTGCCTCTCCCCCCTCGCAGCATGGCGCCGCGGGGCCGCAGGCCGGCTCGCACGCCGGTGCACAGACGGGAGCGGGGGCCGCACAGGGCGCGGCGGCTGGCGACCCGCACGAGCGAAACTCCATGAACGATGGCCGGCGGCAACTGCTCGCGCCGCCCATGCAGCTGCTGCAGCCCGGGGCCGCCGCGAGGCTTACCACCGCGATCACCAGACACAACGTACGAGCCATGGGAATGATCTCCGACACAGATTCAGACGGGGCAGGCGGGCGGCAGCCTCGCTTGCGGCGTCGTCGTCGACGCCACTAAAACCCTACCTCACGTTCACGGCACGGGATGCTGTCGGAAGGATTTTTTTCCCCATTCCCGCGACCAGCCACCCAGTGGCGCCGTGGCCACGGATTGTGCGGATCGTGCGAGTCGTGCGGATGGATGGCTCAAATACCGACTGCGAAAGATGGCGCGGCATCCGGTGCTAGAGTTGCGCTGTGACCGCCGCCGGCAACACATCTCACGACCATGCAATCACGAACCGTATCTCAAACGTCCCTCGCCGCCATGCCCCGCTTCACAAGCCTGTCATCCCGTCGCCTTCTCCACACCCTCGCGGCGTTCGCGGGGCTCCTCGCAGGCGTTCGCGCGACTGCCAGCGAGGAGGGGTGTCAGACTGCAGCCTGCCCCGATACCGATGTCTGGTTGGTGAGCACGCGGCGGTTGCCCGGCATCTGCCGCCTGCCCGCGCAGGCAGCACCCGACGTTGAGCAGCGATGCGGCAGCCGCTGGGAGCGGTCGGACCTCACGAACCTGCTCGATGATCCGTCGCGGCCGTTGGTGATCTTCATCCACGGCAACCACTACGAGTCCCACGACGCCAAGTCGCAGGGTTTGACGGTTGCCAGGCAAGTGGCGGGCATCTGCCCGGCGGGCGGCCGTGCACGCACGGTCGTCTTCTCGTGGCCAAGCTCGCAGCAGGGGCGGCTTATTCCCTCGATCCGCGAAAGCTACCACCGCTCTGCCGCCGAAGCCCACTACCTCGCGTGGTTGCTGGGCCAACTCGACCCCGCGCAGCCCGTGGCCATCATCGGTTACAGCCTGGGTGCCAAGATCGCAGTCGAAGCGATCGAGGATCTGGTCGAGACGGGACACGCCACCGGAAGTGGCCCGTGGGTCGAGCGGACCGGCCGTTCGCATCTCGTTCTGGTGGCGCCAGCCCTGCCTTCCAACGCGCTTTCCCCTCGCGGCCCCCACGCAGCCGCCGTCGTCGGCATCAATCGCTTGACTCTCGTGATCAACCCCCGCGACCTGGCCCTGCGGATGTTTCCCCACCTCGACCGCGTGGAGGGAGCTGACGCGCTCGGGACGGTGGGCATGCCGCGGCGGTGGCTGCCGAAGGGCGTCGAGTTCACCGCTACCGACGCCGCATCGATCGTCGGGAAGCGGCACGCATTTCCGCTGTACCTCGAATCGCCAACGCTTGCGCGACGGATCGCCTCCGGAGCCGTCTCCGGCCTGAACGGCGACTGATTCCAAAGCAGAGGGGCGGCGCGACTCAGGCCGCCCGCCGCGTGGCGGGCTGCTCCGCGAGCCGGGCCTCGACCATCATGCGGACGACGTCGGTCATCATGTGCTGGGCGGTCCAGCCGAGCCGCTCGGTGGCTCGCGACGTCTGGGCCCGTCCGCGGTCGATTTCGGTGGGCCGCACGAGTCCCGGGTCGCGGACCACATGCCGCCTCCAGTCGAGGCCAACCGCCGCGAATGCCGTCGCCACGAACTCCTCGAGGGAATGCGTCCGGCCAGTGGCGATCACGAAGTCCTCGAGCGCGTCGAGTTGCAGCATGCGGTGCATCGCGACGACGTACTCTGGCGCCCAGCCCCAGTCGCGCTGCACCGAGAGGTCGCCGAGGCACAGCGGCTGCTGCCCCCCCGCGGCGATGCGGCAGGCCGCCGCCACGATCTTCTGGGTCACGAACCGCTCGGGACGCAGCGGACTCTCGTGGTTGAAGAGAATGCCCGTCGCGACTCGTAGCCCGTAGGCCTCGCGGTACTGTGCGAGCTGCCAGAACGCCGTCGCCTTGGCGATGCCGTAGGGGCTCCGCGGCTTGAGCACGGTCCGCTCGTCGGCTGGCTGGTCACCGGAGTTGCCGAACATCTCCGAACTTCCGGCGCTGTAGAGGCGGATGGGAGCCCCGAGCATGCGGATCGCTTCGAGCAGGTTGATCGTCCCGACGACGATGCTCTCGAACGTCTCCACGGGCTGGTCAAACGACAGGCCCACCGACGACTGGCCGGCGAGGTTGTAAATCTCGTCAGGCTCCGTCTGTGCGAGCACCTGAAACGTCGAACGGAAGTCGGTCGGCGACATCGAGACGAGCATCAGCTCGTCGCGGATACCGAGCCGCTCGAGGCCCGTGAACCGCCCGGCCTGCGCATCGCGACTCGTGCCCACGACTGTGTAGCCGAGGCCAAGCAGATGCTTCGCGAGGTAGCCGCCATCCTGGCCGCCCACGCCGCAGATGAGTGCGGTGCGGCCGATGGACACGGGGGTCTGGGGGGAGTTCATCGGGTTGGGACGATAGCAGCCGCTCCCACCCCGCGAAACGCCACCTTTCACGCCCGTTTCGCAAACCAATCGGCCGTCAGGGCGACGCCCTCGGCCAGCGGCACCGTCGGCTTCCAGCCGAGCACCCTCCCGGCGAGCGTGGCATCGACGAGGTTCGACCGTAGGTCGCCGGCCCGGCCCGGGCCGTGCAGCGGCAGGGGCAACTGGCCGGCACGAGCCCCTGCCGTCGCGGCGACCGCCTGCCGAATCAGCGCCTCGAGCTCGACCACATCTGTCCCGATCCCGGTGCCGATGTTGAGACTCGTGACCGCACCGGGGGTGCAGTGGGACGACGGGTCCAAGAGTGCGAGCACGTTGGCACGGGCGACGTCGGGGCCATACACGTAGTCGCGGACGTAGTGGCCGTCACCGTTGATAGTCGCCGACTCTCCGGCGAGCAGCTTCTTTGAGAAGATGGCGACCACGCCCGCCTCGCCGTGGGGATTCTGCCGGGGACCGTAGACGTTGGAATAGCGGAGCGCCACCGCGGTGATCCCGTGCTCGGCCGCGTAGAACGCGAGGTAACGCTCCCCGACCCACTTCGTGATGCCGTAGGGACTTACGGGGTTGGCCGGCGTCGACTCCGGTGCGGGCGTCGTGACGTCGCCGTAGAGCACGCCACCGCTGGAGGCGAACACGAACCGCCGGCAGCCTGCGTGGACGGCTGCATCGAGCACGTTGATCAGGCCAATGCAGTTGACCTGCGCATCGAAGAGGGGCTCGCGGACCGAGCGACTCACCGACATCTGCGCCGCTTGGTGGCAGACCGCGTCGGGCTTCTCCGCCGCTACCGCGCGTGCCACCGCGGCTGTGTCGACGATATCGACAACATGCAGCGGCACCGTCGCAGGGAGGTTATTGCGGGAGCCGCTCGAAAGGTCGTCGATCACCGCGACGGCGTGGCCCTCGCGCACCAGCAGGTCGACGATGTGGCTGCCGATGAATCCCGCGCCGCCGGTCACTAGGATTTTCATGAGTCGTGGTTTCGCAGGGTTGGGTGGCAGGCTCGGAAAAACTGGGCGGCTGGGGGCCTCCTCCGACCTCATGTGTGACCCGTTGACACGGGACGGTAGCATAATCTCGCCGCGGTCTGCGGCCACCGACCCAGCCGCCGCCTGCGCCCTCCGCATGATCCTCATCCAACAGCGGTACACGTCTCCCGATCCCCGCCGCGAAGCGGAGTTGCAGGAGGTTCGCGAGACCAACTCGGTCGCCGGCCGCTTCTCCCGCGTCGAGCTCGTCGATCCCGGCACCAGCCGCATGTCGTTCAGCGACTTCTTTCGGCTGGCGGCGGAGCGGTTTCCCGGACGCACCTGCGTGATCGCCAACAGCGACATCGCGTTCGACGCGTCGATCTGCCTGGCCGACAAGATCCTCGCCGCTGCGGCCGGCCCCCTGCTCGTGTCGCTGACCCGGTGGGACGACGACGTCGCGCCGTCGATGGAGGGCCGCGTCGATCCCGATAGCTGGACCTTCTATTCCCATTCGCAGGACGCCTGGGTGTTCGTTGCCGGCGGGCTGCCTCCGTTTGAAAGCGGCTTCCGCCTCGGCCTGCCGGCCTGCGAAAACCGCCTCGCTTTCGAGGCGGCCGCGGCCGGGATCGCCGTTGTGAATCCGGCCCTCTCGATCCGTTGCCGTCACCACCACGCCTCGGCGGTCCGCACCTGGACCGATCACGATAGCTATCGGGGGCCCCTGCTCTTTCCCAAGCTCACGACGGCCGACGTCGGTGACCGCAAGGCGCTGGTGGTCGACCGCAGGGGCTGGCGGTCGCGGAAGTCGGCCGTTCGCCAGATCGGAGACTTCGCGGGGTTGGTCCGGGGCGGACGAGAGTCGTCGCGGCCGAGAGAAAATTGACCTCAGGGCAAGGTGGCGTAGGCTTCAACGGTGGCCGCGAGAACGACATGAGCGACATCACCGCCATCAAGAGCGACACCGCCGCCGGTAGCCCCCGGGGATTCAGCCTCGTGGAGTTGCTGGTCGTGATCGGAATCCTCGGCACGCTCATCGCGCTCGTGCTGCCCGCGGTGCAGCGGGTCCGCGAGTCGGCGCGGCGGACGCAGTGCGGCGTGAATCTCAGTTCGATGGGCCTGGCGCTCGCCGCCTACGAGTCAGCCCGCCGCGAGTTTCCCCCGGGAAGCGACGCCGCGACCGGACGGCACCACGCCTGGTCGTCTTTCATCCTCCCCTTTCTCGATGCCGCGACCGTTGCCAGCCGAATCGACTACACGCGACCCTGGAACGCCGACGGTGGCAACGCCGAGATCGCCGAGACGATCCTGCCGACCTATGTCTGCCCGTCCGGCATCCGCATGTTTCCGGGAAAGCAGGACTACGGCGGCGTGCTCGGCGTCGGCATCTCGCTCGATCCCGAACGGCCTCTGCCCCCCGGCTGGGACCGGGCCGGCGTGCTGCGTGCCACTGATGACGATCATCCCCGGCCGGTGCGGGTGGCGACGATCACCGATGGCATGACGCACACGCTGACGGTGTCGGAGGGGGTCGATCGGGGGTTTTCCGAGATGGATGGCGATTCACGAATCGGCAACAGCCGATGGGCCTGCGGCACCAACTGTTTTCTGCTCAGCTCACGGGTGCTGAACACCCCCGACATCGATGGTTTCCGAAGCCATCACCCCGGCGGGGTCCACGGCCTGTTCGCCGACGGCCGCGTCGCCTTCATCAGCGAAGACACGCCCCCCGATCTGCTGGCGGCCGCATGCACGAAAGACGGCGGTGAGCCGGCCGGCAAAATCCCCTAGGCCCCCCAGCCGAAAAAACGAGACTTTTCGCCGCATTTCACCCAGGCTTTGCGAGAGGCCCCCGGTCCGATACGCTTTTACTCTGTGGAAGAGCGTCGTTCCGTGCTTCCCAGCCAAGTCAATTGTCGCTCCCAGCAGGAGAACTTTCCGATGATCCGTCGCCGTCTGATGATCGCCGTGGTTATCGCTGTAGGTATGGTGCTCCCGCTGCCCGCATTCGCGGGTGGTTCTGGCGCGACAATTCCGGTGCGGATGAAGAACGTCGGCCGACAGTCCGTCGGCGTCAACGCCATGTCCGGTTCCACGGCGTCGTCTAAGTTATTGACTGGTGGCAGAAACATCTCCCCGAATGCCGTGGCCCAGTTCTTGGTGAAGCGTGGCGTATTCACTGCGGCTGCCGCGAAGCCCTCGGCGCCGAGGGTCGTCAACAAGGTGCAGTCATTCGACACCCGCACGTTCAAGACGATCTACCTCTATGCGTCGCAGGACGGCACGACGGCCACACTGGTCGGCGCACCGGGCGGCGTGAAGTTCTGATCAGCGGGTCCGCGAGCGTTCGCCGACCCCCGAGCCTCCCACCTCGACGGTGCCATCTCGCCGCTCCACCAAAGGCAGATGCGCTCTAAGCCACTGGTTTCCTTTGGCCTGCGGCCGCGCTCTCGTCGTGCGATGGGTGGTCCGCAGGCGCGTGTCGTGGCCGGCCCCGGCGAGCAATTGAACGAAGCCTGCGCAGACTGGGCTGTCTGGCCGCGGACCGCACGCCGCAGCGGGCCGCCATCGGGATTGCGACGGGCGGCCCCGGTGTGGGATAGCTCCCCGGGTGCGCTCCCCCTCCGCTCAGGCTTGGCGTGATTCATGATTCGCATGCCGCGTTTTCTCCGTTCAACAGACCGGCCCCGCCGGCTACCGTCGGACTTCGATCCGTCTGTCGCGGCAGTCTGTCGCGAGGTCGCCCCGTTCACGATGACGAGCCCCGAGCGGATCGCGGCGCTCGTCGAGGCCGTGCGACACGTCTCCCGCCACGCCATTGCCGGCGACATTGTGGAATGCGGCGTGTGGCGTGGGGGCAGCATGCTCGCCGTCGCGCGGACGCTCCTCGAACTCGGCGAGCGCCGCCGTCTGCACCTCTTCGACACATTCGACGGCATGCCTCCTCCTGGCGCGGAGGATCGCGACCGGATGGGCGTTCACGCGGCCAACCTCATGGCTGCCGAGGACTGGGAGACGGGCATGGTCTGGGCTCGAAGTCCGCTGGAGGAGGTTCGCCGCAACGTGCTCGCCAGCGGCTACCCGGAGACGGACGTGCGGTTCGTGCGGGGTCGCGTCGAAGAGACCATTCCGGACGAGGCGCCCGACAGGATCGCGATCCTCCGCCTCGACACTGACTGGTATGAGTCGACGCGACACGAACTGAGGCATCTCTACCCGCGGCTCGCCGTCGGGGGCGTGCTGATCATCGATGACTACGGACATTGGCAGGGCGCTCGGCAGGCTGTCGACGAGTATTTTTCCAGAAACGGCGGCCGCATGCTTCTCAACCGCATCGATACCACGGGTCGGATTGGTGTGAAGATCGATCCCTGAGGGCGGCGCCCAGCGAACGGATACTGGAGAAGACGACATGCTGCAGTTATCGACGCTCGCCATGCGTGGCCGCCGGCCGGCGGCTGCGGTGAAGCCGCTGCTCAACCTCGGCTGCGGCCGCCGCCACCATCCCAACTGGACCAACGCCGACCTCGTGCCATCTGCAGCCGATGTCCTGGCGGTCGATCTTCGGCGGCCGCTCCCCTTCGCTGCGGCGTCGTTCACGGCGGTCTACGCGTCGCATGTGATCGAGCATCTCGCACCCGTCGAGGCTGATCGTCTCTTGCGAGAGGCACATCGGGTGCTCGCGCCCGGCGGCATCGTGCGGATCGTGGTTCCAGACCTCGAGGGCATCGTGCGGGCCTATCTCGGCAGCCTCGACGCGGTGCCGAACGGCGGAGAGGAAGCCCGCTGGCGGCATCGGTGGATGACGGTCGAACTGCTCGACCAGCTCGTTCGTGGCCGATCCGGCGGAATCATGCGCCGCTGGTGGTCGTGCGATCCGATCCCGTGCCGCGACCTGATCGAGTCGCGGTTGGGCGCCGAGGCAACCGCCGCGATGACGGCGCTGGCCGGCGACCGCGCCCGCGACGGCACGGCGGCCGCTGCTCCCGGTTCGATTCTCATGGTAGAGCCCGGCGCGGCCCGCGAGGCCCTGCGGTTCGCCGCGCGCGGCGAGCGGCACCAGTGGATGTACGACCGCATCTCGCTCGCCGACATGTTGGCCGCCACCGGCTTCACTGCGGCCCGCCGCGTTGGCCCGGCCGAATCGTCGATCCCCGGATTTGCCGGGTACGAACTCGATGCCGACGCCGAGGCTCGGCCGCACAAGCCCGACTCGCTCTTTATGGAAGCGGTGCGGCCATGATCACGCAGCCGGCTCGCGGCTTCCTTTCTGGCTCGGACGGCGCGGCAGCAATCCGCGTTGCCTGCCTGAGCACGCAGGGCGGCCATGCGGGCGGGGCCGCGATCGCAATGGAGCGTCTGGCGGCGGGTCTGCGTGCCCGGGGTGCCGAGGTCGACGTGGTCACCCGCGCCTCCGTGGTCGGAGAACGGGTGCCGCTCGAGCGGCGCGTGCGGCGGATCGTCAGGCACGCACGCTCCGACGTCAGTAACACCATGTTCACCACCGACTGGCCGGCGTGGGACGTGTCGGCTCATCCTGCCGTGGCGGCGGCCGACCTCGTGAACGTCCACTGGGTTGCAGGATTCTTGGGACCCGAGTCGATTCGGCGGCTTGTCGACTCAGGCAAGCCCGTGATCTGGACGCTGCACGACCAGCGGGCCTTCACGGGCGGCTGCCATTACGCCTTCGGGTGCGACGGCTTTACCGCCGGCTGCCACTCGTGCCCGCAGCTCTCTGCGGCCTTTGCGGAGTCGCCCCGCCGCGCCTTGTCCCTCGCCATCCGCCGGCTGCGGGGCGTGCCCCTCGTGTTTGTGAGCGGTAGCCGCTGGCTTGCCGGAGAGCTCGCGCGGTCGAGCGTGTTCGATCGACGGGTGCACGAGATCCACGTGATTCCCAACGGCATCGACCTCGAGCGGTATGTGCCAGCAGTCGACCGGCGGGCGGTTCGGCGCCGGCTCGGCCTGCCCGAGGAAGGGCTGGGTATTCTGATCGGCAGTGTGTCGCTTGACGAAGCCCGCAAGGGCGCCCGCGAGGCTGTGGCTGCGATCGCGGCGATGGCCGCGCTGCTCCACGATGCCCGGCATACGGGGCCGTCTCCCTTCGTGCTCACCTACGGGGCTGGCAAGGCCACGATCGAGGGTGTCCAGGTGCGGCATCTCGGCACGCTCGACGAATCGGGGGTCATCGAAGCGGTTCACGCCAGCGACATCCACCTCACCATGACCCGCGCGGACAACCTGCCCAACACCGTGATGGAGGCGATGGCCTGCGGCGTGCCCGTGGTGGGCACGGCCGTCGGCGGACTGCCGGAGATGATCGACGACGGCGTCGATGGCTGGCTCGTGCCGTGGGGCGATGCCGTCGCCGCCGGTAAGATTCTCGCACGCCTGGCCCGTGACGGCAGCGCCGTCGCCGCGGCTGCGACGCGGGCACGCGCGCGGGCTACGGCTGACTGGGAAGCGCGGCACGTCGCCGGCCGGTTTCTCGAGCTCGCTGAAACTCTCATCGACCGCCACACCGGGGGCGGCGGCCAGGGCGCCGTCAGGCCGCTCGGGATGACCCCGGCCGTCGCCTCCATCCTTGGCCGCGGCCTGTTCCGCCGGCTGCGGCGCTTCACACGCCACTCGGCCATGAACCTCGCGCTCACCTACCCGGTTCCCCGATGAAGACGCAAACCTGCTACCGCATCCGCCGTGCCCCGTTGCCGCAGACCGAAGAAGCCGATTTCCTGGGCAGCATGTTTCCCGAGCACGCGTTCCCTCCGGTCATGGGAACCGGCGACGACTTTCAGCTCGCCTGCCGCCGCGGCTACGCCGCTATGGGGGAGTCGCGGGTCGCGATTGCGGGTCTGGCCCGGAACGTCGGCGGCGTCCTGCCGCTGGCCATCCGACGCATCGAGGACCTGGGCCGGTGGTTCGCCGACTACCGCGTCTTCGTCTACGAGAACGATTCGATCGATGACACCCGGCCTGTCCTGCGGGGATGGACGCGGTCCAATTCCCGGGTGCACATCACCTGTGACGATCTCAGCGACCCCGTCAATCCCACCACCCGCTGCCTCGCGCGGGCGGAACGGATGGCCCTCTACCGCCACCGTTGCCAGCAGGACGTGCTTGCCCGCTGTGGTCGCTTCGATTTCACAATCCTCATCGACCTCGACGTCCTCGGCGGTTGGAGCGTCGACGGCATCGCCAACAGTTTCGGCCATCACGGTTGGGACTTCATCGGCTCGAATGGCCTTGTCTACCGCCGCGACAATCTCACCATGAACGCGCTGCGGCAGTACGACACCTGGGCGTTGCGGTTCGACGACGACCTCACGCCGCTGACGACGTCCGCGGCCGGCGGTCTCGTCTACGGCCGCGGTGAGCCCCTCGTGCCCGTCACCTCGTGCTTCGGCGGCCTCGGCATCTACACGATGGATGCCTACCGAGCCGGCCGCTATGCCACCGACGATCTCGAGCATGCGACGTTCCATCGCGAGTTGATCGCCCGCGGTCGGTCCCGGCTGTTTCTCAATCCGAGTCAGATTCTCGTCTACGGCCGCCGCCGGCGGTTCGGTGACCGGACGGTCGAGCGGCTCCTCGATGTCTGGGTCGCGGTGTCGGGTCGGCACCGTGAGCGGACGCTCTTTCCCCCCGCCGCCACGCCGCGGCCCGCCGGGCGGGTGGCCGACAAAGCCGCCGTCCGCGCCGCTGCGTAGGCTGAAATACGGATGATTTCGGGGTCGCGGCTGAGGCGACCGAGACGGCGTCTTTTTTTTAAGTTATCTTTCCGGTGCGGTCGTTGGCGGTCGATGCACGGCCGTCCCTGCCCCGCGGATCCCAGAGGCACTCCATGATCACCGCATCGGCGTCTCCTCCAGCGACCAAACTCAATGTCGACGACGTGGCCGCGCTCGACCGGCTGCGCTCCGTCTACGGGCGGCTCAAGCAGGAGTTGGGCAGGGTGATCATCGGCCAAGAGGAGACGATCGAGCGGCTCACGATCTGTCTGTTTGCCCGGGGACACGCGCTTTTGATGGGCGTGCCGGGCCTCGCGAAAACGCTCCTGGTCAGCAAGCTCGCGGAAACCGTCTCGCTGAAGTTCAGCCGCATCCAGTTCACCCCCGACCTCATGCCGATGGATATCACCGGCACCGACATCCTCCAGGAAACGGCCGCCGGCCGTCGGGAGTTCCTCTTCGTTCCCGGTCCGGTGTTCGCGAACATCGTCCTCGCCGACGAGATCAACCGCGCACCGCCCAAGACGCAGGCGGCGATGCTCGAGGCGATGCAGGAGCACAAGGTGACGGTGGTCGGCAAGACCTCACAACTCGCCCCGCCGTTCTTCGTGCTCGCGACACAAAACCCCGTCGAGCAGGAAGGCACCTATCCGCTGCCGGAGGCCCAGCTCGACCGGTTCATGTTCCTGATCGAGCTCGACTATCCAAACGAGGAAGAGGAAGTGGCGATCGCGCGGACGACGACCGGCGAGCCGGCCCCCGCCCTGGCTCACGTGATGACCGCGGCTGAGATCATCGACTACCAGCAACTCGTGCGTCGTGTGCCAGTGCCCGACCACATCTACCGGTTCGCCGCGAAGCTCGTCCGCAAGACGCGGCCCAAGGGGGATTCGGCCCCGGCGTGGCTCAAGCCGCTCGTCTCCTGGGGTGCCGGGCCGCGGGCCGTGCAAAACCTCGTGCTCGGTGCCAAGTCGCGGGCCGCGATCTCTGGCAGTTACATGGTCCGCCTCGAAGACGTTGAAGCGGTGGCGGCACCCGTGCTCACGCACCGGCTGATCACCACGTTCGCCGCGCAGGCCGAGGGAATCGACGCCAAACAGATCGTCGCCCGCCTCGTCAAGGAGACCATCGAGGAGCAGGTGGGCTGACAACACGTGGAGCAAGCCCCACAAGGCCTTGGCCTATTCGATCGCCGGGCATTCCATCCAGCGCACCGCACCTTTGGGATCTTCCGTAAGCCGCATGTTCACCGACCGTCAGCCGCGATCGTTTCTCGACCCGCAGGTGCTCGCGAGGCTCTCCGCGGTGCCCCTGCTCGCGCGGCGTCCGATGGTAGGCAGCGTGTCGGGGCGGCATGCGAGCCCACACCGCGGTTCGAGCGTGGAGTTTGCGGAATACCGTAAATACGTGCCGGGCGATGATCTTCGCCGGCTCGACTGGCGGGCGTTCGGCCGGTCTGACCGCCATTACGTCAAGGAGTACGAGGCAGACACCAACCTGCGGCTCGTCCTCGTCCTCGACACCTCGGGCTCGATGAACTTCGCGTCAGGCGAGGTGACGAAGATCGACTTCGCGCGGCGGATCTGCGGGGCGCTGGCGTACCTCGCCTCGCAGCAGGGCGACGCGGTCGGGATTTCCTGCGTGGCCGACGGCATCGTGCAGACGCTCCCTCCGCGACGCAACGCAGCGCATCTCCGGCTTGCGTTTGACATGCTTGACGAGGTCAGGCCCGCAGGACCGACGCGGCTCCCGGAGGTACTCCACGAGTTGGCCGAGACGATCCGGCAGCGCGCTGTGGTCGTGATCGTGTCTGATCTGTTCTGTGATGCGGCGGCGCTGGCGTCGGCGTTCAGCCACCTGCGGTTCCGCCGGCACGACGTCGCCGCCTTCCAACTGCTGGATCCGCAGGAGATCGCGTTTCAGTTCCAGCGACCGACGCGGTTTCTCGACATGGAGGGGGGCGAGGCGATCTTCACCGACCCGATCGACATCTCCGACCGCTACCACAGGGCGGTGCAGGCCTACCTCGCCGACATGAAGCGAATCGTGCTGGAATCGGCCGTCGACTACCACCGCGTTCTCACCAGCGAGCCCTACGAGCAGGCGGTGGCAGGGTTTCTGGTGGGTCGGGCGTCCGGGAGGGGCCTGCGATGACGTTTCTCCAGCCCTGGGTGCTGGTGGCGCTGCCGCTGGCGGCGCTGCCGGTGATCATCCATCTGATCAACCAGCGGCGGTTCCAGACTGTACCGTGGGCGGCGATGCAGTTTCTGCTCGCGGCTAAGGCGCTCTCACGGGGCTACTCACGGCTGCGGCACTGGCTGATTTTGCTGCTGCGGATGCTCGCCGTGGCGGCGGTGATCCTCGCGGTGGGCCGGCCCCTGTCGCGGGGCTGGCTGGCGTTGGCCGGCGGCGGCCGGCCCGACTCGGCGATCGTGGTCCTCGATCGCAGCCCGAGCATGCAGGCCCGCGGCCCGGACGGTGGCGAGTCGAAGCTCGACCCCGGCCGCCGGCAGCTCGCCGACTCGCTCGCCACGCTCCGCGCGGGCCGCGTTTTGGTGGTCAGCGATCCCGTCCGGGGACCAGAGGAGGTGGCCTCATCGGAGGCGATCGCGGATCTGGCGACGGCTGGGCCGACCGCTGCGGCTGCCGACCTGCCCGCCCTGCTCCAGTCGGCCTACGACTTCATCCGCGAAAACGCTGCGGGCACGACGGAGGTCTGGATCTGCTCCGACCAGCGGGCCAACGACTGGCGGCCCGACGACGGTGCGTGGGCCAGCATCCGTGACGCGTTCACCAAGCTGCCGCAGCAGGTCCGCTTCCAGTTTCTCGCCTATTCCGCGCCGGCCACGGGCAACGTCGCCCTCCGCGTGTCGAGCGTGCGGCTGGAGACGCTCGGCCGCGACCGTCGGCTCGTGGTCACTCTCGCCGTGTCGCGGCAGGAGGATGGCGATCGTCGCACGCTGCCGGTGCGATTCGAGATCGGTGGCGTTACCAGTGCCGTCGACGTGGAGCTGACGGGCCGCGAAGCGGTGCTCACGAACCACGTGATCCCGCTCGAGCGCTCGGCCGAGGCCAAGGGCTGGGGCAAGGTCTCGATTTCCGCCGACGCCAATCCAGCCGACAACGATTTTTTCTTCGTTTACGCCGCGCCCGCGGAGCGGCGGACGCTGGTGGTCGCGGAGGATCCGGCCGCGGGGCGGGTGCTCGAGCTCGTCGCCGGCATCGCTCCCGACAAGGCCGCGGCGACCGTCGAGCTGGTTCCACCGGCCGGGCTGGCCACGGCGTCCTGGGACACCGCCGCCGCCCTCCTCTGGCAGGCCCCGCTGCCCGAGGGCCGAGATGCCGAGTTCGTGCAGGCCTTCGTTGACCGCGGCGGACAGGTCATCTTCTTCCCGCCCGATCGGCCGACCGCGGCCGAGTTCGCCGGCGGCGTGTGGGGCGAGTGGACGGCACACGGCACGCCGGTGACGGCCGAATCGTGGCGGACCGACCAGGACCTCCTGGCCAACACGCTCGCGGGAACGGCACTGCCGTTGGGCGAGGTCGAGATCCGTCGTTCGTGCAGCCTCGCAGGCGACGCCGTGTCGCTGGCGTCGCTTCCCGGGGGCGGACCGCTGGTGGCGCGGTCGAGCCGCGCCGACGCGATCACGTTCTGTGGCACGACTCCCGCCCCCCGCGACTCGTCGCTCGCCGCGGAAGGCATCGTGCTCTATGCGGTGGTGCAGCGGGCGATCGACCGGGGGCTTGCGGTGCTGGGCAACGCGCGGCAAGCCGACGCCGGGGCGGCCACGGCCGCACTCGCGGCGGCCGGCGCACCGTGGACGCGGCGGGCGGGAGCAGCCAACGCCCCGTCGACGGAGGCGGGCCTCCATGCGGGAGTGTTCGCCGCCGGTGACCGACTCGTGGCGGTGAACCGTCCCGCCGCGGAGGACGCCGCGTTGGCGGTGGCCGACAAACAGGTCGACACGCTTTTTCGCGGGCTCTCCTTCGCCCGGATCGCCGGCACCGCCGGTGACACCGACCGCCTCGTGCGGGAGATCTGGCGGGCGTTCCTGATCGCGATGCTGTTGGCACTTGTCGGCGAGGGGCTCCTCGGCTTGCCGAGGCTGGCGGCCGCCCAGCCCGCTGCGCGGGGCGTTGGGTCGGTGGAGGCCGCGGCATGAACTCGGAAACAGCGGTGCGGTTCTTCACGACCCCGTGGATGATCGGCCTCTCGGCGGCGCTCATGGTGGCGGTCGCCGTCGTCGCCTTCCTGACGTGGCGGCGGAGCGGATTCGCCGTCGGCACGGGGCTGGTCGAACTGCTCCGCTTGGCGATCGCGGGCCTCGTGGTGGTGCTGCTCAATCAGCCGGAGTGGGTGGAGGAGTACCGGCCAAATGAGAAGCCGACCGTGGTAGTGCTTCACGACGCCTCGCGGAGCATGGACACGAGGGACGTCGTCTCGGCCGGCGGCCCGCGAACCCGCCGCGAGATCATCGCGCCGCTCGCAGAGAGCGAGTTCTGGAAGCCGCTCACGGAACGGTTCGACGTGGTGGTGGAACCGTTCGCGCCGGGGCCGCCGGGCACGGCCACCGATCTGGGCGAGCCGCTCGAACAGGCGCTCGAGCGACACGCGACCCTGCGGGCGGTGGTGCTTGCCTCCGACGGTGACTGGAACAAGGGCCGGCCGCCGCTCGATGCGGCGCAGACGCTCAGGCTCGCGCAGGTGCCGGTCTATGCCGTGCCGGCGGGGAGCGCCACGAAGCTACCGGACATCGATCTCCAGAGCCTCGACTGCCCCACGATGGGCGTGGCGGGCAAGCCGGTCCGCGTGCCCTTTACTGTGGTCTCGTCGCTGCCAACGGAGCGAGTGGTGGTCGCGACGCTCGCTCCGTCGACGGGCGAAAGCCTCGTCAAGGAGGTGCGGATCCCTGCGATGTCCACCGTCACCGACTGGATCTACTGGACGCCTCCCGCGGTGGGCGACTACACCGTCACGCTCTCGATTCCGGTGGAGCAGGGAGAGATCCTGCCGGACAACAACACGCGGACCGCGCCGATCGCGATCCGGCAGGAGAAGCTCAAGGTCCTCGTCATCGAGAGCGTGCCGCGGTGGGAATACCGCTATCTTCGCAACGCGCTGTCTCGCGACCCGGGCATCGACGTCTCGTGCCTTCTCTTCCAGCCGGGTCTCACGAAGCGGGGGGGCGGCAACAAGGACTACATCCAGAAGTTTCCCTCCAGGCTCGATGAGCTTTCGCGGTATGACGTGGTGTTCCTCGGTGACGTGGGCGTGGGCAACGGCCAACTCACCGACGAGGACTGCCGGCTGCTGAAGGGGCTCGTCGAGTATCAGGCCAGCGGTCTGGTGTTCATGCCGGGCTGGCGTGGGGAGCAGGCAGCGCTCGCAGGCACGCCGCTGGAAGACCTCTGCCCGGTGGTGATCGATTCTGCGCGTCCCGATGGCACCGTATCCGACGGCCCGCGGCGTCTCGTGCTCACCGAGGTGGGCCGCAAGAGCCTGCTCACGAAGCTCGCCGACAACGCCCAAGAGAATCTCGCCGTCTGGGAGAGCCTGCCGGGCGGCCAGTGGTACGGCCCCGTGCTCCGCGCCAAGGCTGGCAGCGAAGTGCTCGCCGTCCACGAAGACGCCACCAACGAGTATGGCCGGATCCCGCTGCTCGTCACCCGCACCTTCGGCGCCGGCAAGGTGCTCTACATGGCCACCGACGGGGCGTGGCGCTGGCGGAAGGGGGTCGAGGACAAATACCATTATCGCTTCTGGGGACAGGTCGTCCGCTGGATGGCCTACCGCCGCAACATGGCCAAGGGTGAACGCATGAGCCTGTCGTTCGCACCGGAGCAGCCGGAGCTCGGCCAGACGATCGCTCTGGATGCCCGCGTGGCGGAGGCCAGCGGTGAGCCGCTGTCACGGGGCGAAGTGCTGGCGCGGATCACGGCGCCGTCGGGCGCCGTCGAGACGGTGCGGTTCACGCCCCCGGGCGGCGACGGTGAGTGGGGTGTGTTCGCGGCGACGTTCGCGCCCACGGAGCCGGGGATGCACGCGGTGGTGCTCACCTGCCGGGAGACGGGCGACACGCTCGAAGTGTCGCTGTTCGTGCAGGGATCGGCCGAGGAGGGGATCGGCAAGGCGGCGCGGCCGGAGGTGCTCGCCGAGATCGCCCAGTTGACACGGGGTCGCGTGGTGCGCCCCGAGGAGATCGCTGGACTCGTCGATTCGCTGGCGGCCCTTCCCGACCCGCCCCCCGCGGTCCGGCGGCTGCAGTTTTGGAGTCATCCGCTGGTGGCCGCGGGGCTGGTGACGCTCCTGGGCCTGTTCTGGATCGGCCGCAAACGCCAGGGGCTCGTGTAATGGATAAGATTGGAAGCGACACTTGGAATAGACCGGTCAGCGTGAAACACGATATCACCTCTGGTGGAGACGTTGGCATGAACACGACCTCGGACGGACGCGATGCGTGGATCTCCCTGCCGGCCGGGCTGGAGCGGCGGTTGGCAGCGTTCCGCGTCCGCGTCTGGCGGATCAAACTTTTCGAGGCCGCCTGCTGCGCCCTCGCGGGCGGCGTGATCGCCTTCCTCGTGATGTTCCTGCTCGACAGAGTGATCGACACGCCCCGGTCAGTGCGGCTGGCGATCTTTGCCGCCGCGGTCGCGACCTGCGGGGTGATCCCGCTGGCGATCCATCGCTGGGTCTGGCGGCAGCGGACCCTGGGGCAGGTGGCTCGGTTGATCGAGCGGCGCTTCCCGACGGTTGGCGATGAACTGCTTGGTATTATCGAGATCGTGAAGGCGGGAGCCGCAGGCCAGTCGCGGTCGCGGGCGCTCTGCGAGGCGGCCGTCGGGCAGGTGGCGGAGCGGTCGCAGCGGATCGATTTCCGGCAGGCCATGCCACCGGCGCGTCCGTGGCGCTGGGCTGCGGCCGCGGCCGTGCCCGTGGCAGCCGCGGTGGCCCTGGCGGCCGCCGCGCCTGATGCCGCCGCCAATGCCTTCGCCCGGCTCGTCACTCCCTGGCGCGGAATCGAGCGCTTCACGTTCGCCCGCGTGAACCCGCTGCCTCAGCGGCTCGTCGTGCCGCACGGCGAGCCCGCGACCTTCACGGTGTCGCTCCGCGAAGACACGCGATGGCGGCCCGCCGCCGCCGTCCTGCGGATCGGTCGCCAGCCGCCACTCGCGGCGCGGCTCGACGGCGACCGGTACACCTTCGCGCTGTCACCGCAGATCACCGACGGTTCGCTCGTGCTGACGGCGGGCGACGTGCGCGGCCGGCTCGCGGTGGCAGCGGTGCATCGGCCAGAAATTGCGGGCCTCGAGGGGGAGGTGACACTGCCTGATTACCTCCAGCGGCCAGGCTGCCGGCGGCAGGACATCCGCGGCGGTTCGCTCGCACCGGTGAAGGGGAGCATCGTGTCGGTGGTCGTCACGGCCAATCGCCCACTGGCGGCGGCGACCGTCGATGGCGTGGAGATCCCGCCACAGGCGGCCACGATCCGCACGCCGCCGCGGGTCGTCGAGGATGATTCGCGGGTCTCGATTTCCTGGCGGGATGCCGACGGTCTCGAAGCCGCGACCCCGCTCGACCTCATGATCACGGCTCGGAGCGACCAGGCTCCCACGGTCGTGATGCTCGACGTGCCGCAATCACGGGGCATGCTCCTCAACACCGACACGCTCGCGTTCAAGGTCGCCGCCCGTGACGACTTCGGCATCCGGCGGGTGGGCCTTGAATGGCAGGGTTTTGGCGACGGAGGCCCGTCCGACGCGGGTGGTGCTGACGAGCAGGGGGAAAGAATCCTGCAGGCCGGTGGCGGCGAAGTCGAAGCGGTCGACGCGGCGGCCACGTTCTGCCCCTACGCGCTCGGCGTGCAGCCGCAGCAGATCGCGATCCGGGCCTACGCGGAGGATTACCTGCCAGGCCGCGGCCGCGTCTACTCCTCGCCGCTGGTGCTGTACATCGTCGATCGTGCCGAGCACGCGTTGATCCTCAACAAGCGGCTGCAACAGTTCCGCCAGCAGGCGAGCGAAGTCCGCGACCGCGAGATGGGGCTCTTGGCCACCAACAAGGAACTGCGGAAACTGCCAGTGGAGGAACTGCTCGCGGCCGAGACACGAAGCCGGCTTGAGTCCCAGGCCGCCGCCGAGGAGGCCAACGCCCGCAGGCTCGAGCGGCTCGTCGACGAGGGGGCGGAGCTCGTCAGCGAGGCGGTCAAGAATCCGGAGTTCGAGGCGGAGACGCTCGAGCAACTCGCCGAGGACATCCAGACGCTCGCCGGCATCGCCGAGGAGCGGATGCCCGGGGTGGCCGAACTCCTGGCACAGGCGGCGAGTGCCCGGCTCGCCACAGGCAAGCCGGGGGCAAAGCAGGATGGAAGCCAGCCCACGCCGGGCGAACTGGCGGGAGAACCCGCCAATGGGAAACCAGGTTCGTCGGGCGAGCAGCCGCCGAAGGTGGGCGAGCCGGGCGACGGCAAGCCGGAGGCAAAGCAGGATGGGAGCCAGCCCACGCCGAGCGAACTGGCGGGAGAACCCGCCAATGGGAAACCAGGTTCGTCGGGTGAGCAGCCGCCGAAGGTGGGCGAAGAGCGGAGCCCGTCGAGCGGCGGCGAAGCGGCCACCGAAGGCGAACAGCCCCCCCCGCCCGTCCCGCAGGTGGTCGACGTCGAATCGTCGCAGCAGCCGAAGGGCGACGAGCCGGGCAACAAAAAGCCGGGCAACAAAAAGCCGGGAGGCGGAGGCGCGGGCCGGCTTGGCCTGCCGACCACACAGGCGGGCGTGTCACCGCCGAGCGAGTCACCACAGCCAGAGGGTGAGCCCGCCGCCGATGAGGCGCTCGATGAGGCGATTGTCAGGCAGGAAGAGCTCCTCGCCGAGTTCGCGAAGGTGGCCGATGACTTGGCGGCCGTGATGGCCCGCCTTGAGGGAAGTACGTTCGTGAAACGGCTGAAGCTCGCGTCGAGGGAACAGGGCACGATTAGCAGCCGGATCGCCGGGATGGCGGTCGAGGCGTTCGGTGAGGCTGATCGGCAGCCAGCGCCCATGAAGCAGGCACTGGGTGAAGTGCGGGAACTCTCCATCCGTGAGACGGAGAAGATGTCGGCGATCATGGATGACCTGCAGGCCTATTTCGACCGTAGACACCTCCCGGCGTTTCGCACCGTGATTGAGGAGATGAAGGAACTCGACACGCTCGGCAGCCTGCGGCAACTCTCCGACGACGTCCCCAAGGAGGCGGGAATGTCGATCGCGCAGACGGAGTTCTGGTCCGATACGTTCGACCGGCTCGCCGACGACCTCGTGCCCCCGCCGCAGGGCGGGAACGGTCAGGGAGAGGCCGGCCCATCCCAGGAAAGCGTGCCGCCGGAGGTTGTGCTCGAGACGATGAAGATCCTCGACGACGAGGTCAACCTCCGCGAGGAGACCCGTGTAACCCAACAGGCCAAGCCCGCCGAGGCCGCAGAGGAGTTTGCTGCCCAGGCGGAGAAACTCGCCGACCAACAAGCGGCGTTGGCAAAACGCGTCGTCGCTCTGATCGATCGGCTCCTGGAGTTGCCCGACGGCGACCGCTCGTTCGCCCAGGAGATCAGGCTCTTCGACAAGGTCGAAGCGGTGATGGCGGAGGCTACCGACATTCTCGCCACTCCGGAGACCGGACCGAAGGCGATTGGCGCCGAGACCGAGGTGATCGAGTTGTTGCTCGCGGCGCAGAGTGGTGGTGGCGGCGGCGGTGGTGGCGGTGGTGGCGGCGGTGGCGGCGGTGGCGGCGGTGGGATGACGCCTGGCAGTGGTGGCACTGGCACGGCGACGAGCGCGGCGCTCGCGCTTGTCGGCCGAGGCAACCGTACGGGCCGCGGCGCGGGGGGCGAGAAGGACCAGGCCACGGGCACCAGCGGCCGCGTGCTCCCCGAGGAGTTCCGGGCGGGGCTCGACGCCTACTTCAACAAGTTTGAGAAGGATCGGCGCTGATGGCGGTTCGCTGCGACCTTCTGCCGACACGGCGCTTGGGAACGCCACTGGCCGCGTTGGTGGTCGCGCTGATGGTCGTGACGGCCTTATCGCTTGCGGTGGCCCGCGGCGAAGGGCCGCTCGTACGGTATGGCGATCCTGTACCCCGCGACGTCCGCGAGATGTACGACGCCGGCCTCCGCTACCTGCTCAAGACGCAGGACGATTCGGGAGGCTGGAAGGATGGACAGGCCGGGCCCGGGGTGACCGGCATGGCGGTGATGGCGCTGCTCGCCTCGGGCGAGGATCCAAACCACGGGCCCTACCGCGTGCCAATCCGAAGGGCACTGCGGAACATGATGCTCGCGCAGAATTCGGAGACAGGTTTTCTTGGGTCGGGCCAAGGGCACGACAGCATGTACCAGCACGGCTTCGGGATGCTCGCGCTCGCTGAAGCCTATGGCGCCGTCGATGATCGCAGCCTCTGGACGGAGGCATCGGCCGGCAGCCAGAAAGGAAGGTCGCTCGGTCAGGCGCTCGAACTCGCCGCCCGCTGCGCCGTGACCAGCGCCCAGAACAATCCGCTCGGGGCCTGGCGGTATTCGGCCGATGCGAAGGACGCCGATACGTCGGTGAGCGGCGCGGTGCTCATGGGTCTGCTCGCGGCACGGAATGCCGGTATCGAGGTGCCGGACGAAACGATCGACCGGGCGATCAAATACTTCACGACGATGACGGGACCCAACGGCCAACTCGGCTATTCAGGCGGCGCTGGCGACGGCAGTGACGCGGTGACGAGTATCGGCGTGCTCGTGTTCGCCATCGCCGGCCAGAAAGGCCTGCCGCAATACGGGAAGGCCGTAGCCTATCTCAAGGGTCGCTCCGCCACCATCGAGCAGTATGCAGGGGGATATCCGACCTACACCCGCTACTACCGCGCGCAGGCGCTCTTTCAGGGCGACGTCGACGCCTGGGAAAAGTGGAACGCGGGCCTTGTCAAGGAACTCAAGACGAAGCAGGCCAAGGATGGCAGCTTTGCCGGCTTTGCCGGCCGGGGTGGCGGATTCGGCGGTACGGTCGATACGGCGCTGGCGCTTTTGTCCTTGGCGGTCAACTACAAGTTCCTCCCGGTGTACGAACGGTGAACGTGGCTTCGCGGTGGCTCGTCGCGGCAGCGTGGTGCCTGGTCATTGAGGCGGAGGCAGACGAGCCGCCACGGCCGCTCCGCGAGGCTCCGGCCGCTGGGACGATCAAGGTCGATGACCGAGTGCCCAATGGCGTTGTCGAAGTCTTTGTCGAGGTCGACGAGTTGCTGCTGCTCGACGAAGCTGACGATGGCGAGATGCCGAGAGATCCACGGCAGGCCCAGTTCTGGCAGCAGCGGAAGCAGATCCGTGAGCACGCGAAGCACTTGGAGCAGGCGTTCCAGCCGGCGCTGCGGACCGAACTGGAGATGATTCGTCGGAGCTGCGGCAGTCTCTCTTCCGAGGCCCGGCGGGAGGTGCTCGCCGCGGGCAGGGCTGCGGTCACGAAGACGGCGCTGGCATTCGCGACGTGGGAAATTCAGGGAGGTGCTGGAAGCCGGGACTTCGACGCGCAGAAGGGCATCCAGGAGCCACTTGCCCAGGCGGTCGAGCCGCTTGTTTCCGCCGACGAGTTCGCCACGTACCAGCGACAGCAGCGGCTGCGGGGTGAGCGCCGGCATCAGGCAGCCCGCATCGCGATCGTCTCCAAGCTCGACCGCCGTCTCGACCTTACCGAGGCCCAGCGGCGGGCCATCGAGGTGGACCTCGAACGCCACTGGGAGGCGTCGTGGGTTCGCGAGCTCGACGACCGGGGGGTGATCATGAACAACGAGCGTCCCGCGCCGGACTACGCCGACGTGTGCATCGCACCCCATCTCGACGAAGCACAGAAGGCCCAGTGGCAGCGCTGGCGAAAGGCCGCCGGCTCTGCCGTCGTCGGCATGCACGTGCACGTCGGCTTGAATCCCAATGGGCAGGGGCTGCATCAGGAGGACGACTGGTGGACCAAGTGAGCCGCATGTCGATTTCGTCGGTATTCCACCCCCCGTCCATGGCCGCTCTGACTGTGGCGCTGGTGACGGCGCTCGTGGTGCCGGCGTCGCGTGGCGAAGATGACCTCATGGTCGAGGAGCCGGTGGCACTGCAGCCGCAGGCCGAGCAGCAGCAACTCGTCGACCTCGGAGCCAACTTCGACGCCAACCTCTTCGAGCAGCAGGGCAGCGGCTGGGTCATGCGGGGCGACAACGGCCTGCAGTTGATCGAGAACGGTCGGCGGATCGGGCGGCCAGCCGTCGCGAGCGATGAGGTGCGGCCGCCGGAGTCCCCCACGTTCGCCCGGTTGCGGGCCTTGGCCGAGAAACACCTGGCGCGCATCGACGATGCCTGCGAGCTCGACGATAGGCAGCGGCACAAGCTCCGGCTCGCGATCGAGTCGGACATCAGGCGAGTCACCGAGGACGTCGATGTCATCCGCCGGCGGTATGTGGGCGTCCGCGTCAACTTCAACGACCAGCAGGGGCAGAAGCAGTGGCACCAGTTCCAGCAGGATGTGCAACAGTGCCGGCTGCGGCTGCGGGGGCTCTCCTCCTCCGGGTCGCTGTTCGCCAAGGTGCTGCCCACGACGCTCGACGAACGGCAGCTCGCGGGCATCGAGCGGGAGACGCGGGCCCGGCGTTCGTTTCGCTGGAGGGCGATGGTCGTGGCGGTGCTCGTGAAGCTGGACGACACGCTGGGGCTTGACCAGGCGCAACACGACTTGCTTGAGGCGACGCTGATCGCCCGCGAGCCAGCGCTTCGCGTCGATGAACTCGGGCCACAGCAGGACAACGACCACGTGCGACAGATGCTCGTGGCGATGGTCCTGTCCGGGGCTGACACCGATCGCATCAAAGCCGCGGTCAGCGAGCGGCAATGGCGGACACTCGGGCTCCTGTTGAACCAGGGCAAGTCGATGCAGTCATGGATCGAGCAACAGGGGATTCTCGAGGCGCCGCAGCCATGATGGCTGCAGGCTGGCCACGATCCGCGCTCGCGTGGGCTTGCCTGGCCTGCGTTGTTGGCTTCTCCACGGCCGCGGCGGAGCCGGGGGAGGTGGAGCGCGGACTGCCGGGGCCGGTGGGCCGGCTGGTGGCGTGCGAGACAAAAATGCTCGGCTGCCTGGTGGACGAGGCCATCGAGGAGATTCCACTCGTGCGGGACGAGCGTGGCCGCGATGATCTCGCCGGCGCGGCCCCAGAGGACGTCCTCGAGCGGGCACTGGCCCTGCGGCACCGGGCTCCGGGCCCGGCCACGGTGCATTTCCGCACGGGCGACGCGATCGCTGCTGTGCTGCTCACCGCGGATGAGGCGCATGTGCGGATCAGGATCGCCACCGACCGGGAGGCCACGATCCCTGTCGGGTTTATCCGCGCCGTGGAACTCGCGGCGTCTGTCGTGGACGGCGACATGCTCGTGGGGGAGCATCCAGCCCTGGGCCCCGTCCGCGTGCCGCTCGCGGGCTGCGCGGAACTGCTCATCGGCGCGGCAATCGACGAGTACCAGCCCGCGGAACGGCCCTGCGCCCAGTGGGTGCTCTCCCCGGCGGCATCGACGCGGTAGGTTCGCCCCCCAAGCTGCACCCCGGTCGCTTGACGCCTCCCAGGCCCGGTGAAGAATGGGCCACACGTCGGGTACCGTGCCGCCGAACGATCCCGCCCCTCTTTGAGCCCCCCTGAAAGCCGCCCCATGTCTGACAACCGCATCGGCCTCTGGCTCATCGGCGCGAAGGGGGGCATCTCGACGACGCTCATGACGGGCTTGGCGGCCCTCCGCCGAGACGCCATGGAGCCCGTGGGCCTCGTCACGGAAACGGCCCCGTTTACCGGGCTGTCCCTTGTCGGATTCGGCGAGATCGTCGTCGGTGGCCACGACATCCGCTCAGGCAACCTCTTTGACGAGGCCCGGCGGATGTGGGTCGAGAGCCGGGCGATCACGCCGGAAATGCTCGACGGGGCGGCCGGGTACTTCTCCGAGGTCGAGTCTCGCCTGCGTCCGGGCACGATCGTGGCGACCGGTGACCGGATTCGCAGTCTGGCGGACATGGCGTCCGTGGCCGTCGTCGAAACGCCCCGTGATGCGATCGCCCGCATTCGCGCCGACATCGAGGCCTTCCAGAAGGCCGAAGGCCTCGCCCACGTGATCGTCGTGAACGTGGCCTCGACGGAGCCCCCGCCGTCCCGGCCGATTCCCAAGGATTTCGCCGAGATCGAGCCGCTGCTCGATGATGCCGCTCAATGCCCGCTGCCGGCCAGCAGCCTCTACTTCCTCGCGGCCGCAGAGGCGGGGTGTTCCTACGTCAACTTCACCCCCTCGGCGGGCTCGACGCCGGAGGCGCTGCAGGAAGTGGCCAGGGAACGGCGGATCGCGCACGCCGGCTGTGATGGCAAGACGGGCGAGACGCTCCTCAAAAGCGTGCTGGCCCCGATGTTCGCCGCCCGCAACCTCGAGGTGATGAGCTGGGTCGGCCACAACATCTTCGGCAACATGGACGGAATGGTGCTCGACGACCCGCGGAACAAGGCCGCCAAGGTGCGAAGCAAGGACCACCTGCTCGCGAGCATCCTCGGTTATCCGCCGCAGACGCACGTCTCGATCGAATACATCAAGAGCCTCGGCGACTGGAAGACCGCGTGGGATCACATCCACTTCCGCGGCTTCCTCGACACTCCGATGACGATGCAGTTTACCTGGCAGGGCTGCGACTCCATCCTTGCGGCCCCGCTGGTACTCGACCTCGTGCGGCTGATCGAGCGGGCCCACCGGGCCGGTGAATACGGGGCCATGGACTGGCTGGCTTGCTTCTTCAAGAGCCCGCTCGGCGTGACGGAGCAGGACTTCGCAAAGCAGGTCGCGATGCTCCACGCCTGGGCCGTGAAGCACGTGGCGTGAGCCGAGTGCAGCCACTGAGAGCGCTCCAACGTACGTGGATCGCCGGCTCAGGGGCGGCAAAAGTCTCGTCGCTCTATCGCCGCGGCGGCTTAGCCGCTCCTCGAGCGTTCGCCGACCCCCTTGCCTCCCTCATCCAAGATACGATCTCGCCGCTCTCATCAAGGGGAATGCGCTTGAGGCCTGCGGAGGCGGGGGCAGCAGGCCGGGTGCCGTTGGCTCGGGCTTGGTGCCGGGGGCCGTTGGGAGCGGTTGTGCCGGCAGGGTTTCCGGTCGCGTCGCAGGGTCGCGGGGCGGGAGTTGGGTGGCGGGGGCGGCGGCACCGAGTTCCTCGAAGTTCTGTGAGATCGAACCGCGGCTGAAGACACCGGGCCGCGAGTGGCCGTAGTCGAGATACAGGCTGGCGTCTCGCTGGCGGGCCCGGCGGTGGGCGTCGAAATAGGCCTTGCCCGGCCATGGGCCCTCGGCGAGGAATACGCCGTTGTATTCGAGCAAGGATCCCTTGCGGTAATGCAACTGTGAGATCGAGCGGTTGTAGTCGACGACTGAGCGGTAGTAGGCGCTCTCCGCCTCGGCCCGCCGCCGTTGGGCGTCGAGGAGTTGGTCGAGCGTGACGGTGTTGGCGTCGTAGGCCGCCTGCACCGCCTCGACCTGCCGCTCGGCGGCCACCCGACGATTGAAGTTGGTCTGGGACAGTGCGAAGTTCGTGTCGACGTTCCGCACCGCCTCGACCAGCGCGTGGGAGGCCTCGAGTTCCTCGTCCTGGAGCCGGGCCCGTTCGCGGGCCAGCTGGAGTTGGTGGTGACGCACGGTCGCGAGTTCACGGCGGAAGCCGAGCGGCATGAGGAACTGTGCCCCCGCCTGCCACTCCTGGAACCGGCCGCTCAAGAGCGTCGAGTAGGCGTCGGTGCCAGCGAGCGGATCGCTACCGTTGGCGTCGTAGTCGGAATAGTTCTGATTGAGCAGCTCCTCGCCCATGCCGAGGAACCGCCAGCGGCCAACCATATCGAGCCGGGGCATGATCAGGTTCTTGGCGGCGGTGAGCTCGAGCTCCCGCTGTTTGATGATCCATTTCTGCTTACGGAGTTCGGCCGACCGCGACAGGGCCTCGACGAGCGACTGCTGCCAGTCGAACGAGATCCGGGCCGTAGTCGGCTCGTCTGACGGACGGATCAGCCGGCCATCACTGGCGGAGATACCCATCATGTACCGCAGCCGGTTCTCGCAGCGGTAGACGTCGGTGAGGGCCTGCTCGACCTCACTCCGGAAGAAGAAATACTGCTCGCGGGCCTGGGCCTCCTTGTCGGCCTCGCCGCCCCGGGACTGCTCGACATACAGGGCATGCACCTTCCGCCAGGCCTCCAGCGAACTGTCGCGGCCAGCCTTGCGAGCCTCGAGGTTGCGGTAGGCGAAGTAGAGCTCCCAGTATGACTGCTCCGTGTCGCTGACGAGGTTGCGGACCCCCGCCTCGAAGTCGGCCAGCGAGATGTCGGCGTTGATCCGCGCCAGGAGCACGCCGCGGAAGTTCGGCCGGCCGTAAATGTTGTCAAAGGCGTCGGGGCCGGCGATCCGATTGTAGGTCACGCCGGCACCCTGGAGGAGCGGCTGGCTAAACGTGAAGTCGTAGTTGGTCGTCCAGGTCGACGGCACCCCGTCCTGGCGGATTGGTGAGTTGTTGTTGTCGTAAAGCGTCGTGTTGGCGACGCCGAACGTGGCACCCGTCGCGGTCCGCTTCTGGATCCCGGTCGTCAAGTTGCCGGTGTCACCGAGGAACTTCTGCTGGAAAATCACGGTGCCGATGCCACCGATATTCTGTGGGCGGTTCTGCCGCTCCCAGGTGAGCGAGCTGGAGAGTTGGGCATCGAACAGAGACAGCGCGCTCTCGACACCGCGGAAGGGATCGGTCTCGACGATCGCCGGGTCGTAAATGCTCGGCGTGGCCTGCGGGTTCGTGAGCAGCGACACGGGCGGCTCACCGGTCTGGGGTCGCGGACCGCCGAAGCTGCCGAATCGGCCGCCGAGGTTACGGAGCACCTTGCCGTTTTCGAGCGACGTGCGGACCGCCTCCTCGAGCGAGACTTCCCAGATGTTGTCAAAGCTGGGGTTCGAAAGCGTGAGCGGTTCGACGGTCCCGGCCGCTTCGTCGAGCGGAGCCTGGTCGCCGTCGGGGTATTCGAGTTTCTGGATCGCGCCGACGTAGTGCGAGAGGTCGCCATCCTCGAAGAAGTAGAACGGTTGCCGGGGCGCACACCCACTGGCGACGAGCGTAAGGCTCGTGAGAGCCACCCAGAGTTGTCGGGTAAGTCGCAGCACGGTAGGGGACGCCGGCGGGGTGCCGGCGGTCTCGTGGTCGGTATCGAGTGATCTAAAATGCCGCCGCTGCGCCCGAGGGGATGTCACCGCTGATGCCAGCGCTGACGTCCCGGCACGTCGCCCCCCGACTCCGTGCCCGCACCGCATGCACCGAGGCGCAGCGGCAGCATCGGAGGTATCGACGGTCCTGCCCGCAAACTTGGAATAATCAGCAGAGTCCGCCGCTCGTACGGCAGGCTGGGCAAGCTTGAAAGATCGGAGCGCATCCAAAGTACGTGGATCGCCGGCTTGAGGGCGGCAAAAGTCTCGTCGCGCCGCGGTGGCCCGACGCTTCTTGAGCGTTCGCCGACCACCTTGCCTCCCTTTTCCAGTTTGCCAAGTCGCCGCGACAGCTATCCGAGATGTGATTGAGCAATCAAGGAATCGGCCAGCCGGGCGTGTTCAGGCTCCGCGTGGCGTCTCCCTCCCGCCAGGTGAATCGGGCTGAGCAGCCGGGAAACCGTCCGATCACGGCGGGGCCGGCTTCGGGACCCAGGACGTTGGCCGCCGTCGCCAGGGCATCGGCGGTGGTGCAGTCCGGGGCGATCACGGTGACGGCAGCGGGGCCAGCCACGCCAATCCCCGTTCTGGGATCGACGACGTGGCTGTACCGGCGGCCGTCGATCTCCACGGCCTGATTGGCATCCCCGGATGTCGTGACCGCGGCGTTTTGAAGGAGGAGCGTGCCGCCGGCCGTTTTTCCCGCTCCGGGCAGCCCGGCGACGGCGATGCGCCAGCCCGCTGCTCCGGGTGGAGCCGCGGCGACGGCGACGTCGCCCGAGGCGTCCACCATCGCCGACGTGATGCCATGCCGGGCGAGCAGCTCAAGCACGCGGTCGGCTGCGTAGCCCATGCCGATCCCGCCCGGGTCAAGCCGCATGGTAGGGCGGGAGAGGGACACGGCCCGCGAGGCATCGTCGCGGACGATCGCATCGGAGCCGACCGCCGCCCTGGCCGCCGCGAGTTTGTCGGGCCGCGGCAGATATCCGGACCGCCGCGACTGCCGCCAGAGCACGGTGAGCGGGCCCACCGTGACGTCGAAGGCCCCGTCGGTGCCGTCCGTGATCTCGGCGGCGCGGACGAGCACGGCCCACAGGTCATCGCTGACAGCGACCGGTGCTGCCGACGGGCTCGTGGCGGACAGCCTGCTTAGTTCGCTCGTCGGGTCGTAGTCCGACAAGATCCGTTCCAGCCGATCCACCTCTGAAAAGGCCGCGGCGATCGCCGCCAGTCCGGCGGCCCGGTCTGCCGCACAGACCGTGATCGTCCAGGGCACGCCCATGCAGCGTCGGGTGTCCGCCACGCGCACGCTTGGCCCGTCGTAGGTGTCGACTCCGCAGCCGCCGGCCAGGCAGGCGGTCATGGCGGTCATGGCGGCGAGTGCCGTGAGCCGATGACGGCGATACACTGAGGTGATCATGAGCGATGAATCGTCCCGTCCTGCCGTTGCGATCTCATTCGAGTGCACGCCCTTGAGGAGCGTGCCGCGGCTTGATATTCCACTCGATGCCTCACCAACCTATCGGGCCCGACTCGAAAGGATGCAGCAGGCGGTGGCCCGGCACGGCACCCGAAACACGTATTACCTGACAGACGGCGGCTGCACCTTCCGTTTTACCAACGATCCGGAGGTGGGGTGGGTGCGGTTTCGGTTCGAGGGCACCCTGCTCACTGACGACACCGACTCCAGGACGATCGGTGCCGATCTCGAGATCGTCCTCGATCAGGAGACCTGCGACTGGCTGACGCAGCCGGCGGTCGAGTGGCTCAGGCTTGCGACCAAGCATGCCGTTGAGGTGGAGTTTGACCGCTACATCGCGGCGGGCGACCTCTCGCGAGCCTTGGAACGTCTGGCCCGCGAGCAGGCCGCCAGCGACGCAGCCGGCGGCTACCTCGGAATGAATCTCTAGCCATCGTCCGGCGGTGGCAGTATTCCCCGCGCTTGCGGTTGGGGCTTTTTGACGGAGGCCACTCCCGCTTCCGATCGTGAGGAGCCGGGGTGGCACGCGCAGACGCCGGGGAATCTTTGCGACTCACAAGCGACGCCCCGTCGGCCACGCGGGCATCCTGTAGCAAAATCCCCCGGCGGCGAGCATGTCTCCGCCGGCGAACCAATCCGGCACCGTCTCGATGCCGTCCGTATTCCCCGCGCTCGCGCTTGGGGCTTCCTGACGGGAGGTCACGGCGGCAAGCCGGTGCGGCGAAGCGCGGGCCGCTACGAACTCGAACGCTTGGCGATTTCGAGCAACACGCTCTCGTTATCACTGCCTGGGATCGGCCAGGAGGCGATCCGGCGGACGGTAACTTTCCTCACGAGACCACGAAACACGGCCTCGGTCTTCTCCTCCTCCCAGCGCGGTCCCTTCACGACGAGCATCCGTCCGAAGGCGTCGCAGATCGGCTCAAACCAGCTGAGGAGCTTCGCGAGCGGGGCCACCGCGCGGACCACGAGCGTGTCGAATCGCTCGGGGCCCGACGGCCGCCCGGCCACGAGCGCCTGGGCTGATCCCTCGTGGACCGGGATGTCGAAGCCGATCTCCCGAACAATCTCCCCAACCGCACGGGCCTTCTTGGCGACGCTGTCGACGAGTTCGACACGGAGATCCGGACGCAGCATGGCCAGGATGACACCGGGCGTGCCACCGCCGGTGCCCACGTCGAGCAGACGTTCGCCCCGCGCAAGATGCGGGGCGATCGCCACCGCGTCGGCTACGTCGCGAGACACAAACCGCTCCACATCGGTGTGACGCGTGAGGTTGAGCTTCTCATTCCACGCCCAGAGGCTGGCCGCATACGCGGCCAGCCCGGGCATGGCCTCCGGAGGCACTGCGAGCCCGAGCCGATCGCACTCCGCCACGATCGATGCTACGAGGTCTGAGTGACTCACTTGATGAACAGCATCTCGCGGTAGGTCGGCAGCGGCCAGAGGTCATCAGGCAGAATGACCTCAATCTGGTCGGCCGTTTCCCGCAGCGCGACCATCACGGGGATCACGTCGTCGTGGAAGTGCGTGACCTCGGCCCGCAGGTCGGCGGCACCGTGGTGGGCCAGCACCTTCTCCAGAGCCTCGATCCGTCCTTCGAAATCGCCCACGAGCTTCGTGAGCTTGTCGAGCGTGCCCAGATGCGGCGACTGGCCCAGACTCTTGAGCTTGGTGGCGATGTCGACCAGTTCACCCTGATAGCGGTAGCCGGCTGGCAGGATCATGGTCTTGGCGATCTGCAACGCCGACAAGGCCTCGGTGTTGATGTCTTTGCAGTAGCGTTCCATGTAGATGTCGTACCGGCTGCGGAGCTCACGCTCGGAGAGCACACCGTACTTCTCGAACAGGGCGATGTTCTTTGGAGCCACGAGCACGTCGAGAGCTTCGGGCGTGGCCTTGAGGTTGGGTAGGCCCCGCTTGGCGGCCTCTTCGTGCCACTCCGCCGAATAGCCATTGCCATTGAAGATCACCGCCTTGTGCTCGGAGATGATTTTTTGGAGCAGTTTTTCCACAGCCCCGGCCAGCTTCGACATATCGCCGCCGGTGGCCTTTTCCAGCTCTGTGGCCACGTAGTCGAGGCTCTCGGCCATGATCGTGTTCAAGGCCACGAGTGGCCCCGCGATCGATTGGCTCGAGCCGACGGCACGGAACTCGAACTTGTTGCCGGTGAAGGCAAACGGGCTCGTACGGTTGCGGTCGCCAGCGTGTTTGGGCAGCGAGGGCAGCGTGTCGACGCCCACGGTCAGCGTGCCAGTCGACTTGGAGCTCGTCGCCTTGCCTTTCTCGATCTGCTCGAACACATCCGCCAGCTGTTCGCCGAGGAAAATCGAGATGATCGCCGGCGGGGCCTCGTTGGCACCGAGCCGGTGGTCGTTGCCGCTGGCCGCTACGACGGCCCGCAGCAGATCGGCGTGCAGGTGCACCGCACGGATCACCGCGGCGCAGAACACCAGGAACTGCATGTTGGCGTGTGGTGTCTCGCCCGGCTCCAGGAGGTTGCCGAGCCTGCAGCCGATCGACCAGTTGACGTGCTTGCCCGAGCCGTTGATCCCCGCGAAGGGCTTCTCGTGCAGCAGGCAGGACATGCCGTACTTCTGCGCGACACGCGTCAGAACCTGCATGATCGTCTGCTGGTGGTCGGTCGCGATGTTGGCGTTTTCATAGAGCGGCGCGATTTCGTACTGGCTGGGCGCCACCTCGTTGTGCCGGGTCTTGACGGGTACGCCGAGCTTGAAGAGCTCCCGCTCCCCATCGAGCATGCAGGCCAATACCCGCTCGGGGATCGCGCCGAAGTACTGGTCCTCGAATTCCTGCCCCTTCGGCGGCTTGGCACCGAAGAGCGTGCGGCCGGTCATTGTCAGGTCGGGGCGAGCGAAGAAGAAGTTGCGGTCGATCAGGAAGTATTCCTGCTCCGGACCGCACGAGGCTGTCACCTGGCCGATGTCCTTGTGGCCAAACATCGCCAGCACGCGATGGGCCTGCTTGTCGACCGCCTGCATTGACCGCAGGAGCGGCGTCTTCTTGTCGAGCGCCTCGCCTGTCCACGAGCAGAAGGCCGTGGGGATGCAGAGCGTGGTGCCGTTGGGGTTGTCGAGAATGTAGGCCGGGCTCGTCGGGTCCCAGGCGGTGTAGCCGCGGGCCTCGAATGTGGCCCGTAGTCCGCCCGATGGGAAGCTTGACGCATCGGGCTCCCCCTGGATCAGTTCCTTGCCCGAGAACTCGGCCATCGCGTCGCCGTCACCGGTGGGAGTGAGAAAGCTGTCGTGCTTCTCGGCGGTGATGCCGGTGAGCGGATAGAAGACATGTGCGTAGTGCGTGGCGCCCTTTTCAATCGCCCAGTCCTTCATCGCGAGCGCCACGGCGTCGGCGATACTTGAGTCGAGCGGCTTGCCCTGCTTGATCGTCGCCTGCATCGCCTTGTAGACACTCTTCGGGAGCCGGTCCTTCATGACCGTTTCGCTAAAGACATTGGAGCCGAAGATTTCGCTCGTCGGAGTCTCGCGGAAGTTCCAGGCCTGGCCGGTCGGCTTATAGTTGTTGATGGCGGCGATGGCATTCGATCTGGCGATGGTCATAGGGAGAGTCCTTCTGGGGTTGGCAGGCGGGAGTTTCCTGACGGAAATCTGGCGAAACGGGAAACGCTGACGCGGTCCACGCGCGTCCGCTCACGCACGTGGTCTTGAGAATCACGTCCGACCCGACGCAGCCAGAAGAAGAAGTTCAGCGGCGGGCCTTCAATCAACCTCGTGCAGACTAGCCGTGGGCAACTGCCAATTCAAGCGGCAGCCCGCGGGTCGGGCTGATCAGCGGGCGGCCGTCGAGCGGCCCGAAGGACGGGTGGCTGGACGGGGCGTCATTCGGCGGGCCACGTCGGTGGCGGCGGCCAACCCGGTATCGGCCGATCCGGGGACGAACGTCCCGTCGACGGGACGGGCCACAGTCTGGACCGGCACGTCGGGCTCCACCCCGACGCCGCTATACGGCAGGCCGTGGGGCGAGAAGAACTTCGCGGTCGTCAGCCGCATCCCGACTCCCGCCGCATCCAGCGGGAAGATACCCTGGATCGAACCCTTGCCGTAGCTCCGTGACCCGACGATCGATCCGCGACGGTGGTCACGGATCGCGCCAGCGAAGATTTCGCTGGAACTTGCCGAGTCACCGTCGATCAGGAGCACCAGCGGCATCCGCCACGTGCCTGGCCGGCCCGCCGAGTAGTTGAAGTCCTCGTCAGGGCTGCGGCCGCGGGTCGCGACGACCAGCCCTCGTTCGAGGAACAGGTCGGCCACATCGACCGCTGCCGAGAGCAGGCCGCCGGGGTTGCCACGCAGATCGATCACCAGCGACCGCATGCCGGCCGCGTCGAGCTTGCGAAGCGCCGCCTCCAGGTCGGCGGCGGTCGTCTTCTGAAACGACGTGAGTTTGAGGGTGGCGATGCCGGCAGACGCATCCAGCATTCGCGCCTGCTCGACACTCGGCACTTCGACGTACTCCCGGCGGACCGTCACCGCGCGGGCGGGCGATGGAGCTCTCAGGATCGCGAGCGTCACCAGCGAGCCCTCCGGACCCTGAAGCAGGTGGGCGGCCTCGTCGACGCTCATCCCGCCGATCGAGCGGCTGCCGACGCCCACGAGATGGTCGCCCGCACGGATCCCGGACCGCTCGGCCGGGCTTCCCGGGATGACATGCACGACGAGCAGGCCATCGGAGGCGCTTTTGAGTTCCACGCCCAGACCCACGAAGTTGCCTTCGATCTGCGCGTAGAGGTCGTCGAGTTGGCCGTTGGTGAGAAACGCGGAGTATTCGTCGAGTCCGCCCACGGCGGCTGCCGCCATCTCCATCAGCGTCACCGCGGAGGGAACGCCCAGGATCGAATGAGCAGCCCGTGCGACCCAGGCCGCGAGCGACTCCGCCTCGGCTTGGGATGATACCGGCTGCGTGGCAGCGATCCGTGCAACCTGTTCTCGATAGAGGCTCCGCCGCTCGGGCGTGGCCTGAGCGGCGTGGGCGGCCGCGAACGAGGGCTCGTCGAGGGCGATGTCGACGGCTTTGAGCCCGCGTCCAACGAGCCGGGCGTAGTCGGGGATTTCGACGTGATGCGAGCCAATCCGCGACAGCACCTCCGCATAGACGCGGCGGGCGTCAGCCTCGGAAAGAGCGCCCAACTGGTTGCGGAAGGCGGGCTCGGCGTGCCGCCGGGCGACGTCGCAGTGGAGTTTGGCGAGGTCATATTGCTGATGGAGGGCAGGAGCGAGAGTTCCCTTGCGGGCGGCCATCTCGCAGATGCTCACGACATCGGACCAGCGCCCCTGGTGCACGAGCGCCGTGGTGCGGGACGCCAGATCCTCGTGCGGGACATACACTGTCGACGGCTGCACGTCGGCCGGTGCCGGAGCAATCGGCGGCCATGCCGCCGTCGGATCCGCGGCTCCCGCGATCCCGCAGGTCGCCAGCACCAAGCCAAACATCCACCCGCTGACGCGGGGCCAGCAGGGACTGTGCGACGTCGGCGGGCAGACGAGTGGCACGTGGGCATCCGTTCGCGGGGGGCCGCGAGTGGTCGCGGCATCCAGCGGTCGCTCCATTGACCGCCCGCGATTATGGATCACGATTGGGCGTCGGGCAAAAAAAGGGGCCGCTGCCTTGGAAAAACGTCGCCCCGTTCCCGGTTCCCGGCGATACGCCGTGCATGACCGTCACCACCGCGTCGGACGACACGTTGGTAGGATGGAGCAGGTATTACCCCGTCCCGTCATCAGCATCACGTTCCGCGTGACCAGACCCACCAACTCGTCCGTTCCCGGTGGCACTGCTGCCGGGCCGAATCTTCCGGCCGGCGACTCGCCGCCGCCGACTATGGTGCTGCTCGACCGCGTCCGAGACGGCGACGCCGCTGCGGTCAACGGTCTGCTCGAACGGCATCGGGCCGCGATTCGCCGGATGATCGACCAGCGGATGGACCGCGTGATCGAACGGCGGGTTGACGCGAGCGACATCGTGCAGGACGTGATGATCGAGGCGAACCGTCGGCTCGGTGACTATCTCGCCAATCCCACCATGCCGTTTCGCCTCTGGCTGCGGCACATGGCCCGGGACAGGCTCATCGACGCGCATCGTCGCCACCGTGTCGCCGCCAGCCGCAGTCTCGATCGCGAGGTGCCGCTCATCATGCCGGGTGACGGCGGGCATTCACAGGTCGACTTCATGGGCCAGATTGCCGACCGGGAGCTCACCCCCGCGGCCGCGGCGACATGGCACGAGCTCGAGCGGCGTTTCGCGTCTGCGGTCGAACTGCTCGACGAGACTGACCGGCAGATTGTGCTGCTCAAGCATTTCGAGCATCTCTCGACCGCGGAGGCGGCCGAGGTGATTGGGCTGTCCAAGCCGGCTGCCGGAATGCGCTACCTGCGGGCGATGCGCAGGCTTCGGGTGCTGCTTGAAGGTGACGAGGTGGAGACCTAAAAGGGGCCGCCCGGGGCTCTCCCCGGGATCGCCTCGGGTCTATCATTCCTAAGAGGTCCGGCCTCCGAGTTCGATTCACGGTCTTTCAAACCCATGCCGACCTCCACGCGGGCTATCGACACGGTCCTTCCTCCCGACCGCGAGGAGGCGCTCGCGGCGCTCGTGGATGAACTCTCCGATCACGACGGCCCCGAGGCGCAGCAGCTGCTCGATTCAATGGCGGCTGCGCACCCGGATCTCGCCGGACAGTTGCGGGAACTCTTCTCGGCGATGTCAGTGGCCGACGCGATCGCCGACGTATCGACGATCATGCTCGAGGCCGCCGCACGGTCACAGTCCGCCGCCCTGGCACCAGACCGGCGCGGCGGATTCATGCCGGGAGTCACGCCGCTACCGACGGCGTTCGGCGACTACGAACTGGTGGAGGAAATCGGTCGCGGTGGCATGGGCATCGTCTACCGCGCTGTCCAGTTGAGCCTCGGTCGCACCGTCGCGATCAAGATGCTCTTGCGGCGCGACCTGGCGAGTGCCGCCGACCTGACCCGGTTTCGTAGCGAGGCCGAGGCGGCGGCCCACCTCGATCATCCGGGTATCGTCCCGATCTTCGAGGTCGGAGAGTCCGACGGGCTCCCCTTCTACAGTATGCGGTTCATCGAGGGCACGACGCTCGCCAAACGGCTCGGGGCTGGGCCGCTACCGCCGCGGGAGACGGCGGTGCTCCTGGCGAAAGTAGCCGACGCCGTGCAGGCGGCCCACGACCGGGGCGTTCTGCACCGGGACTTGAAGCCGTCGAACATCCTCATCGACGCGGCTGGAGAGCCGCTCGTCTCCGACTTCGGCCTCGCCAAGCGGCTCGAGGACGCCGACTCAGTCACGCACACCGGCGCCATTCTCGGGACTCCCTGCTACATGTCGCCCGAGCAGGCGGCTGGTAGCCGCGGCGACGTCGGCCCAGCGAGCGACGTCTGGAGTCTGGGCGCGATCCTCTATCAGACGATGTGCGGCCGCCCGCCATTTCAGGCGTCGACACCGATGGACACCCTCCTCGCCGTGCTTGAGACCGACCCGCCGATGCCACGCACGGTCTTTCCGGGCGTCGACCGCGATCTGGAGATGATCGCGATCAAGAGCCTGCAGAAGCCCCAGGATCTGAGGTATGCCACCGCGGCGGACCTGGCGGCGGACTTGCGGGCGGCGCTCGCGGGTGAACCGGTCGCGGCCCGCACGGGCGGCCTGGCCGACGTGGTCTCCCGGCTGTTCCGCGAGACACATCATGCGGTCGTGCTCGAAAACTGGGGCCTCCTCTGGATGTGGCACTCGGTGGTAGTCCTCGCGCTGTGCATGGTCACCGATGTGCTGGCTTGGCAGGGCGTGGTGACCCGCTGGCCGTATGTCGTGCTCTGGGGGGGTGGGCTTGCGCTTTGGGCGCCGATCTTCTGGGCGCTGCGGCACCGCAACGGACCCGTAACCGCGGTCGAGCGGCAGATCGCGCACGTCTGGGCGGGGAGCATGATCGCCAGCACACTCCTGTTCTCGATGGAGGAGTTACTGAACCTCCCCGTGCTCAAGCTCTCACCGGTGCTGGCCCTGTTCGCGGGGCTGGTATTTTTCGCGAAGGCCGGCATTCTTTCCGGGGCGTTCTACGTGCAGGCGGCCGCGCTCTTCGCGACGGCGCTGGTCATGTGTCTCATGCCCGATTACCAGCACATTATCTTCGGACTCGTAAGCGGTGCGTGCTTCTTCGTGCCGGGCTTCAAGTATTACCGCCAGCGGAATCGGATGGACTGATGCGCGTTACATGCCTCGCCGCCGCGGTTGTGATCGCGGCGATGGCGGTTGTCCGGGCTGGCGACTGGCCACAGATTCTTGGGCCCGCCCGGAACGGTGTCGCGGCGGCCGACGAACGGCTCGCCGACACCTGGCCCGCCGCGGGACCGCGGCACGTCTGGCGGCGAACGGTGGGTGCGGGTGTTGCCGGCGTGGCCGTTGCGGGCGGCCGCGTGTATCTGTTCCATCGCGTTGACGACCGTGAGACACTCGAGTCGCTCGATGCGACCACAGGGCGGACGCTCTGGAGCGATTCGCATCCGACCTCGTTTTCTCCGCAGGTGGGGGGCAGCGACGGGCCCCTCTGCACGCCTCTTGTCCACGAGCGATGCGTCGTCATCTTCGGCGCCCAGGGCGTGCTTGCCTGCGTCGATGCCGCTACGGGGAAGCGGCTCTGGAGCCGCGATACGCATCGGGATTTCGGCGCGAATGAGGGCTATTTTGGCGCGGGCTCCACGCCGCTCATCGTCGGCCGGCGCGTGATCGTGAACGTCGGGGGCGCGAAGCGAAACGCCGGCGTCGTGGCCTTTGACGTAGACACCGGCGAGACGCTTTGGACGGCGACGAGCGAGCAGGCGAGTTACGCGGCGCCGGTGCGGGTGCGGGTCGGCGGGCAAGACCACGTGATCGTGGTCACGCGCTACCAGTGTCTGCTCATCGAACCGGCCGCCGGGAACGTCCGCTGGACGTTCCCCTTCGGCCAGCGGGGGCCGACGGTCAATGCGGCCTCTCCGCTCGTCTTCGAGGACAGCCACCTGCTCGTCACCGCGGCCTACGGCATCGGCTCGGTCTACGCGGCGTTCGACGCGCGGGCTGCGACGCCTGTCTGGCAGGGCCCGGAGTCGCTCGCGAGTCAGTATGCGACACCGATTGATGTGAACGGCCGGCTCTATTGCATCGATGGCCGCGACGACATGCCGCCGGCCGACTTCAAATGCATCGACCGGCAAACCGGCCGGGTGTTGTGGAGTGAACCGGGATTCGGGTACGGCACGGTGCTCCTTGCCGATGGCAAGCTGATCGTTGTCAAGACCGATGGGGAGCTGGTCCTCGTGCGTCCGAATGCGGCGGAGTTCGAGGTGCTCGCCCGAGCCCAGCCATTCGCCGATGATCCGGCCGGTGGCGCCGTGCGAGCCCTCCCGGCGATCGCCGGCGGCCACCTCTATGTCCGTGACGACCGCACGCTCAGTTGCCTCGATGTAGCGCCGTGACGGTGCTCGGCACGTCATCGTGGGTTTTGAGCGTGTCGGCCTCGAAGGGCCGCGGCAGGAAGTCGGCGAGTCGAAAGCTGCCCCTGCCGTCGATCACGATCGCGGTGTCGGCCGTGCCAAACTCGGCGATCACCTGCAGGCAGGCTCCGCATGGGGCGATCTTTGTGATCAGTTGTCCGTTCGGATCGCGACAAGTAATGGCGATCCGTACGAGCCGGCGGCCACCCGCCACGACAGCCGCGCAGATCGCCGACCGCTCGGCGCAGATCGTGAGGCCGTAGGAACTGTTTTCCACGTTAGCGCCGCGGAAGATCGCAGCAGCAGTCTCCGTGAAGACGGCCGCCGCTCCGACTCGCCAGCCGGAATAGGGGGAATGAGCGTTGGCGGCCGCCGCGCGTGCCTCGGCGAGCAGGCATTCGTCGCCAAGGTGCGGCTGGGAAATAGACACGGCGGGGTCTCACGTCGGGATTCCGAGATGGTGTTCGGCTGCCACCGGCCGAGAAGGAAGTGTATCCGGCTTCGTGCGCCCCGTACGGTCGACACGGCTAGATCAATCCTTATCATGCTGCGAACGCGAAAGCGCATCTGCGTTTGTTCATTTGCCTTTGTTCTAGAGTGGCAAGATGGCACCTTCGACGAGGGAGGCAAGGGGGTCGGCGAACGCTCGAGGAGCCTCGGGCGTATCCTCCCCCCGCCGACGAGACTTTTGCCGCTCCCGAGTTGGCGTTCCACGTAAGTCGAATGCGGCTCACTATAACTAACGGAGGGTACGACGGCATGCCGCTGGTTCACGTGTCGACCCATCCTCTCGTCGCCCACCATGTGATCGCTCTCCGCGATCCCGCGACCCGCCCAGCGGAGTTTCGGCGGGTCGTCGGCCAACTGTCTCGGCTGCTCGCGGTCGAGGCCACGGCTGCATTACCGACGGTCGACGTCCGTGTGCCCACGCCGCTTGGCGAGGCGCCCGGTCGGAGGATCGCGGAGCGGATCGCGATCGTCCCGATTTTGCGAGCTGGCCTCGGCATGGCCGAGGGCCTCCTCGAACTCATCCCCGACGCCGAGGTCTGGCACATCGGTCTCTCCCGAGACGAGGCGACCCTCCGCCCGCAGGAGTACTACAACAAGCTACCCGCCAACTTCGGTGCTTCGACGGCGATCGTGGTCGATCCGATGCTCGCGACCGGCGGCTCCGCGGTCCGCACCTGCGAGATTCTGCGGAAGGCGGGCATTCCCCGGATCGTCTTCCTGGCCCTGATTGCATCGCCGGAGGGTGTGGCGCGGCTGGAGGCGGCGATGCCCGACGTGTCGATCCACATCGCGGCGCTCGACGAGGGGCTCAATGACGCAGGCTTCATCGTGCCGGGTCTGGGTGACGCTGGCGATCGGCAGTTTGGAACGTCCACCGACCTCTAAATCCATGGAGCCAATCCCGATGCGGGCTGTCGATCTCATCCGCAGAAAACGGGATGGCAACGAACTGACCGCCGAGGAGATTCGCTTCCTGATTGGAGGCATCGCCACTGGCGAGGTGCCCGACTACCAGTGGTCGGCTCTGACGATGGCGATCCTCTGGCGGGGCATGAGCCCTCGGGAAACGGCCGCACTCGTCGACGCGATGCTTCATTCGGGTACCGTCATCGACCTCTCCGATATTCCCGGCCCGAAGGTCGACAAGCACTCGACGGGGGGCGTGGGCGACAAGACGAGCCTGATCCTCGCCCCGGTGGCTGCCGCCTGTGGCGTCACGGTGCCGATGGTCTCCGGCCGTGGTTTGGGCCATACCGGCGGTACGCTCGACAAGCTCGAGAGCATCCCCGGCTTTCAGGTCGATCTCGACCTCGCTTCTTATCGCCGGATCGCGCGGGAATGCGGTCTGGTCCTCAGCGGTCAGACGGCCGAGATCGCGCCCGCCGACCGCGTCCTCTACGCGCTTCGCGACGCCACGGCGACCGTCGAATCGATTCCGCTGATCACCGCCTCGATCCTCTCCAAGAAACTGGCCGAGGGGATCGACAGCCTCGTGCTCGACGTGAAAACCGGCGACGGCGCCTTCATGGTAAAGCGGGAGGACGCCCGCGCGCTCGCCGAGAGCATGACGCGGATTGGCCGCGAACTCGGCAAGCCCGTGCACGCGTTGATCACGAGCATGGACGCGCCCCTCGGCCGTGCTGTCGGTAATGCGCTGGAGGTGCGAGAGTCGATCGAGTGCCTGAAGGGCCGTGGCCCCGCCGATCTGATGGAGGTGTCGCTCGAACTCGCTGCAGAGATGCTCATACTCGGCGGCGTCGCCAGGACGCGGGAAGACGCGCTGGGGAAATGCCGGCAGTCGATCGCCGATGGCTCCGCACTTGAGCGGTTCCGGGGGGTGATCGCCGCGCAGGGGGGCGACGTGCTGGTCTGCGACGATCCCGCCAGCGTCCTGCCGCGGGCGACCACGGTGGAGGCCTTCTGCGCCGATCGTGCCGGCTTCATCGCGGGTATTCGCGCTTGGCCAGTGGGTCAGGCCTCGATGCTCTTGGGAGCGGGCCGCGCCCGTGTCGACTCCACGATCGATCCTGCCGCGGGCATCCTGTTCTTAAAGACTGTCGGTGACGAGGTCCGCGCTGGGGACGTGATCGCCGAGATCCATCTCAACCCAGCCCACGCAGCCGCGCTTCCCGAGGTTGTGGCGATGCTTCGCGAGGCGACGACGATCGCCGGCGTAGCGGAACCGACGCGGTCGCTGATTCTCGAACGGCTCTGACCCTTTTTTCTATCACGAGGTATGTCGATGGGCGATCTCGACCGGTTCCGTGGGCTGCTGGGCGTGGCGGCGATTCTCGGCGCCGCCTGGCTGTTCTCCGAAAACCGCCGAAAGATCTCGCCGCGGATGGTGCTCGGCGGCCTGGCGATGCAGTGCGTCTTCGGCTTCGTCCTGCTGCGGTCCACGACGGGCCAGGGGGTGCTGGAGGCTGCAGCGAAGTGGGTGGATACGGTGCTCGCCTGCTCCGATGCCGGCAGCCGGTTCGTGTTCGGTGACAAACTCGCCGACCCCGCCGGGCCAATGGGCTTCGTGTTCGCCTTTCGTGTGCTTCCCACGATCGTGTTCGTGGCGGCGCTCTTTGCCGTGCTCTACCACCTCGGCATCATGCAGGTGGTGGTGCGGGCATTCGCCTGGGTGACGGCCAAGATTCTGGGTTCGAGCGGCGCCGAGACGCTCAACGCCGCCGCCTCGATCTTTCTTGGCCAGACCGAAGCCCCGCTCGTGATTCGCCCCTACCTCCCGCGGCTCACGCGGTCGGAACTTGCCGTGGTGATGGTCAGCGGCATGGGGCTGGTCTCGGGAGGCATCCTCGGGGCCTATGCCGCGGCCGGCTGTGACATCCGCGACCTGCTGACCGCAATCTTGATGAGTTTTCCGGCCACGATCTACCTCACAAAGATGTTCATTCCGGAGACCGGCGACCCCGAGACGCTCGGCACGCTTCAAGTGGCAAACGAGCGGATCGACTCCAACGTCCTCGATGCCGCCGCCCGCGGTACTCGAGAGGGAATGATGCTGGCGGCGAACGTCGGTGCCATCCTGATCTCGTTCATCGCGCTGGTGGCGCTGGCCAATCTGGCGCTCGGTTGGCTTGGTGGCCTCGTCGGCCGGCCGGAGCTCTCGCTCCAGCGAATCCTCGCGCTGGTCTTCGCGCCGTTTGCCTGGCTCCTCGGCGTGCCCACACAGGATTGCGAGGTGATCGGCGGGCTGCTCGGCACGCGGACGGTGCTCAACGAGCTGATCGCCTACTTCGACTTGGGGAAGATGAAGGACACGCTCACGCCGAAGGCGTTTTCCATCGCCACGATCGCGATGTGCAGCTTCGCCAACATCTCGAGTATCGGGATCCAGCTCGGTGGCATCGGGGCCCTCGTCCCAGAGCGGCGGGCGGACCTTGCCCAGCTCGGCGTGAAGATGCTCGTCATCAGCACGCTCTCAAGCGCGCTCTCGGCCGCCATCGCCGGCGTGATCATGCCCTAGAGCGGATCCAACGTACGTGGAACGCCGGCTCGGGGGCGGCAAAAGTCTCGTCGCTCTATCGCCGCGGCGGGTCAGGCGCTCCTCGAGCGTTCGCCGATCCCCTTGCCTACTCCACCAAGGTGCCATCTCGCCGCTACACCACAAGCGGATGTGCTCTGACGCGTCAGGTCTTCCACGCCTTGGGGCGGACCACGTTCTTCGCGAGGCCGACCGCCTCGAGGCCGCGAATCACCCACCACGAGATGTCGAACTCCCACCAGTGGTGGCCATGTGCCGCGGACCGCTGGTCGGCGTGGTGATTGTTATGCCAGCCCTCGCCATGCGCGAGCAGAGAGACGATCCAGTTGTTGCGGCTGTTGTCGCTGGTCTCGTAGTTGCGATAGCCCCAGATGTGAGATGCCGAGTTCACGGCCCAGGTGTGGTGCAGGCCGAGGACCGTGCGGACGAACACGCCCCAGACGAGCATGCTCAGCGCCATCCGGCCGGCCTCGAGTGCCGTACCACCTGAGCACCAGCCGATGACTGCGCCGACGGCCGCGAAGGCCAGCGCGTGAGCGATGTAGATCATGAACCAGGCGAGGTTCTTTTCCAGCCGGAAATAAAACGGGTCGCGCAACAGATCGCGGGCATACCGCTCAAAACAGTAGATGTTTTGATGGTCCCGGCTGCTGACGTAGAGCCAGCCCATGTGGCCCCACAAGAAGCCGGCGAGCGGGGAGTGGGGGTCGGGTTGGTGGTCCGATTCCTTGTGATGCAGGCGGTGGATTGCGACCCAGCGGGCGGGAGAATCCTGGAGCGTGAAGATGCCGAAGATCGCGAGGGTGTGCTCGAGCCACTTGGGGCAGGTGAAGCCTTGATGGGTGAGTAGCCGGTGGTAGCCGACCGTGATGCCGAGCACGCCGAACACGAAGTGCGTGACGATCGCCGCGACGAGTCCTGTCCAGCTGAAGAGCCAGGGGACGAAAGCGAGCAGTGACAGCACGTGCACCAGCGTCAGGGGAATCGCATATTCCCAGGAGATTCGCAACGGCTGCACGGCTGCGGGCAGGTCGAGCCGCCGCTCGGCCGGCGGGACCTCTGCCGCGACCACCACCGACGGAACATCGACGGCCGGTGTGGGCTTCTTGGTACGGACGTCTTCGAGCCCGATCGCCATGCTGCTCGTCACCCTTGAAGGCGGACAGTTGTCCAATGCTGGAACATCGACCCAAGAGCCTAGCGGCCGGGAGAATGGTTGTCGAAGGTTTGCCCGGAATAGGCTCGCCGATCGTCAGGACGACATCCGACCACCTACAATAGTAGCGTGTCGTCTTTTGCAGGCCGAACGTTGATCAAATCGCGGAATGGTGCGATTATCCGGAGAGTGTGGGCCGCCGAGAGCCCGGTCGGGCCAGCCAGACCCCGGCCGCGGAGTGATCGCATGGAGAGCATTCCACATGGCGCGAGGGGACCGTCTCGAAGTCGAGCGTCGGATCATCGGCTCGACCGTTACCTATCAGCATTACGGCATCGATCTGGGAGACGGCACGGTCGTCCATGCCCGGCCGTACGACTTCCGTCATCCCTTCGGCGGTGGCCGCGTCGTTCGCACCAGCCGCGATGATTTCTCCCAGGGAGCGGCCATGAAGGTCCGGAATGAGCCCCCGGCGAGATACTCCCCTGACGAGGTGGCCGAGCGGGCCCTGTCGCACGAGGGTCGCGAGGGATACGACCTCGTGATCGACAACTGCGAGCACTTTGCCACCTGGTGCTCCACAGGCCGCCGGGCGAGCCGACAGGTCGACATCGTGATGGCCCGCATGGCTGCGGCCGTCTCGCGGACCACGGCAGCCGTCTCCACCCGCGCCGCAGTCGGGGTTACCGAGCGCGTTGCCTTCCGCACGGTCCTCGGCTCGACGGTGCGTGTGGGCCTCAAGACGATGGTGCCGGCGGCACTCGTCGGCGAGGTCGCAGCGTTGGCAGTGGAGTGGCGGGCCCACCAAGCGGGCGCAAGCGAGCGGGAAAGCCGGCGGGCGGGCGAGACGGCCGGGCTCGCGGCCAGTGCCGTCGCCTTCGCGGTGGCCGGCGCCGCCGCCGGGCCGGCCGGCATGCTCGCGGGCGCCGTCGCAGGCGCCACGATGTGGCTCGGTGGATCGGCTGCGGCGACGGCCGCCACGGCCGCGACGCGGCAGACTGCGAAGCGGCTCGTCAGGGACGAGGACCAGCGGGTGCGGTAAGGGCGGACTGTGGTCAGTTTTCCTGGCCGAGGGCGAGCTTCGCGCGGATGCGCTCGACGGTGCGGCGGGCGTATTCCTCGTCCTTGTCGAAAATGAGTGTGGCGGCGTCGCGCCAGAGCGTTCACCCGGCATCACCAACGTCGTCGATCGCCACCAGGGCGGCCAACAGGAGATCCGCATCATCGGCCCGGGTCTCCGCGGTGAGCGTCGCCAACGCGTCAGCGGAAGACGTCGCTCCGGCCTTGAGCAGCCAGTGCGCTGCCGCGATCCGCACCGCCTCGCGGAGGCCGTGCTCCGTGAGCGCTCGCTTGCCGTGCGGGATGCCCTCGCCGTGGTCTCCCCAGAAAAACACGATCGTGTCATCGACGAGGCCGTCGGCGGCCAGCTCATCGAGGATCCTGCCGACGTCGGTGTCGAGAACGGCAGCCAGTTCGAGCCGCTGCGCGAGGGCCAGCCGGATGCCGGGTGTGTCTGGGTAATAGGGGGGCACGCGAATGTCGGCGGCGGTGCGTCGTGCCGCGTCGGGCAGGCCGCGTGTCGCCGCGACCGGCTTGTCGCCGAAGAGCATGCTCTCGTGCGTGACATGCAGATTGAAGACGGCGAAAAAGGGCTGCGTGGAATCGGGCCTGGTGCGCCAATGGGCCGTGCGTCCCGACTCATGCCAGCCGGGCTGGAACGAGTGGTCGAGGTTGTAATCGGTCTTCGCGTTGTTGGTGCACCAGTAGCCCGCATTGCGGAGCCGCGTTGGAAAACCCACGACATGTGGCGGTGGCGTCGCCTTGCACCGCATCGGCAGGCTGCCGAGCGTGGTCGGCATTATCCCGGTGATGATCGCGCTGCGCGAGGGTGCGCAGACCGGCGCCGCCGCGAAGACCAGCCAGATCCTCGCCGCCCAGGAGCCGGTAATCCAGCGGAAACACGATGGACAGCATGCACTGTAAAGACAGGAGAGGTGATGCATGGCCTCGAGCTCGTCTCCTCAGTCGTAGTCGGAAAGTGACCCTGGATTCCACGATACCCGCAGGGCATTGAGGACCGCCACCACGTCGATCGCCTCCTGCAACAGCGCGCCTGCCGCCGGTGGTAGGAGTCCGGCCGCCGCGAACCCCATTCCGATCAGGCTCGCAGCCATGCCCCCGACCGCGCTTTGCAGGGCGATCGACCGCAGCCGCCGGCCGATGTGAAAGAGTTCGTCGACCCGCTCCAGCGATGAATCCATGATGACCGCGCCCGCCGCCTCGCTGGTCACATCGCTGGCCGTGCCCATCGCGATGCCCACCGTCGCCGCGGCGAGCGCCGGCGCGTCGTTGATCCCGTCGCCGACGAAGACGACTGGCGCCTCCCGAACAGCAGCTTCGACGAGTCGCAGCTTGCCCTCGGGCTGAATGCCGGCATGTACCTCTTCAATGCCGACCGTATCAGCGAGCCACTTGACCTCGCTCTCGCGGTCGCCGGAGACGAGCATCACGCGGTCGAAGCGGTGCGACGGGCCCAGGTGGCTGACGAATGACCGGCCGTCGGCTCGGGGTGAGTCGCGGAATCGAAAAAGTGCTGCGGTCGTGCCATCGACCACCAGCACGCACTCGAGGCCACCGGCAGCCGGTGGCAGGTGGGCGACGCCCAGCGGATCGACCACCGCAAGTTTCTGCCGGCTGGTGATCGCCACGTCGTGAGGGGCATCGATGCCGCCTTGCCGCTTGACGCGGCCCGTGAGCCCCTGCCCTGGCTTCTCGGCGACCGCCGCCACCTCCAGGAGTTGCAGGCCCCGTTCCGCGGCGGCCTCCGTGACGGCCGCGGCAAGCGGATGCTTCGAGTACGCCTCCAGACTCGCGGCGAGGGCGAGGGCGTCAGTCTCAGGAAGGTGTGCGACCGTCAGCACCTCGGTGAGATGCGGTGTGCCATAGGTCAGCGTGCCGGTCTTGTCGAAGATGGCGATGCGGCAGGTGTCGAGCCGTTCGAGGATCGCCGGGTCGCGGATCACGATCCCCCGCTTAGCAGCCAGCGACACTGCGCCGATGATCGCCACCGGAATCGCGATCAACAGCGGGCAGGGCGTGGCCACGACGAGCACGGCCAGGAAGCGGGTGGCTGAGCCGCTGAAGTACCAGGCCGCCGCGGCGATTGCGATGGCCAGCGGCGTGTAGAAGGCTCCGAGGGCGTCGGCCATTCGCCGGAGCCGCGGCCGCCGTTCCTCGCTCGTCCGCAGCACCTCCATGATCTTCGCGTAGCGGCTGTCGCCCACCACCCGCTCGGTGCGAATCTCGAGCGCTGCCTCGCCGTTGATGGCGCCCGAGAGCACGGCCGATCCCGGCGCCTTGGCCATCCGGTAGGGCTCGCCGGTGAGGTAACTCTCGTCCATTGACCCGCGGCCCGTCACGACCATGCCGTCGACCGGGCAGATCTCGTGTGGCAGGACCACAATCACGTCGCCGACGACGACGTCACCGAGGGCGACCTCGGTGATTCCCGCGACCGTTTTCCTGTGAGCGAGCAGGGGCATTCGGCGGGCCAACGCGTTGAGCACGTCGCCGGCCCGGCTCACAGCCCGGGCCTCGAGCGCCGCGCCGCCTGAGAGCATGAGCACGACGAGCACCCCGGCCAGGTATTCGCCGAGCAGCACGCTCGTGATGATTGAGATCCCAGCGAGCAGGTCGGAGCCGAACGTGCCCGCGACGAGTTTCGTGAGCAGATCCCAGACGAGCGGCACGCCGCCGAGGAGCAGCATCGCGATCAGCGGCACGTCGGCGATCGTGAGGCCGCGGCCTGAAAAGAACCGGCCGAGGTCGAGTGGGCCAAGCGAGAGTGGGCCGAGCACTAATGGTCGTCCGCCGACGCCCGACCACGCGAGCACGGCCCAGATCACGAGCGCTAGGATCGCCCCTACGGCGATCGTCTCGTTGAGCGGAAACGTTGGCCGTGATGCTGCGCCGGCCGGGGCGATCTTGGGCATTGTCACGTCCCTCAACTGTGCATGCGGGCGAAGGCGTCGCCGCGGTCGATGATTTCGGCCTCATCGGCGGCGAGTTCGTGGAGCCGTGCGCGAACGTCCTCCTCCGGGAGGAACTCGCAGGCCAGCCGGACGTAGGTGCTGTGGTGCCGGGCTTCCGACTCGAACAGGCTTTCGTAGAAGGCCTTCAGCTCCGGGTCGGTTAGATGGTCGGCCAGCAGTGAAAATCGCTCGCAGCTGCGGGCCTCGATCAGGCCGGCGATGAGCAGGCGGTCGACGGCTCGGGCCGGCTCGTCCTTACGGATCCGTTCGTGGAGCCGCTGGCCGTAGGAACTCGGAGTGAGCTTGCGGAACGGGACGCCACGGCGCTCGAGCAGGTCGAGGACGAGCCGGAAGTGTTCGAGTTCCTCGTTCACGATCTCCGTCATCGCACGGCTGAGCACGACGTGATCGACGTATGAAAAGAGTAGGTTCATCGCCACGCCGGCGGCCTTCTTCTCGCAATGGGCGTGGTCGATGAGGATATCGTCGAGATGGGCGTCGACCTGGGTGAGCCAGCGTTCCGACGACGGGGAGCGGAGGCTGAGCATGAAGGGGATGGCCCAAGTGTGTGGGGCGGCCGCGTGGGCACAGCGGCGACAGGCTACCGCCGGACGGTTGCTGTCTGTCGACGTGACTGTCATCATATCGAGTCATCTCCCGCACTGTCTCACACCTGAGGTCGCCGCATGATCGCCTTTGACCGGCCTTTGGACGCAACGCGGCAGCCACCCGAGCGAAACGTGCTCGGCGGCGTGCTCGTGGCCTGCTCGCGGGATCCGTTAACGGGTTTTTTCCGGGACGGCTGCTGTCGCACCGGCGAGGGTGATGTGGGCGTGCACACCGTCTGTGCGGTGATGACAGCTGACTTCCTTGCCTTCACAGTCAAGGCGGGTAACGATCTCGTCACGCCCCATCCGCAGTGGGGCTTCCCGGGGCTCGTAGCCGGCGACCGCTGGTGCCTCTGCGCGGCCCGGTGGCTGGAGGCATCGGAGGCCGGTCGGGCGCCGCCGGTCGTTCTCGAAGCGACGCACGAGAAGACGCTCTCGATCGTGCCGCTCGACCTACTCAAGCGACACGCCGCGCACCCGGCATGACGACCTGGCTGCTCGTCCCCGCCGTGGCGGCCGTGGCGGCGCTCTACGCTTCGGTCGGCCACGCCGGCGCCACCGGCTACATCGCCGTGATGACTCTGTTTGGCGTAGCCCCCTCTTTCATCCGGCCGACGGCGCTCGTGCTCAACGTGGTCGTGGCGACGATCGGCACGGTGCAGTTCGCGCGGGCCGGCCACTTCGACCGCCGGCTCTTCCTGCCGTTGGCACTGGCGAGTGTTCCCTGCGCTACCTTCGGCGGCTGGCTGGCGCTGCCGACTGGCATGTTTGTAAAACTGCTCGGCGCGGTGCTTGCCGTGTCTGCAATCCGGATCGTCGCCGCGTCGCTGCCGAGTGCCCAGCCCGCTCGTGATCCCGACGTCTCCGACTGGTGGGCCGGGAGCTCGCCGGCTCGGCTCGGCGTGCTGGCACTCAGCGGCGGCGCGATCGGCCTGCTCTCCGGGCTCACCGGCGTGGGGGGCGGCGTGTTCCTCACGCCCGTGCTGCTGGCTTTCCGCACGGCGCCGGTGAAGACCGTCGCCGCCGTCACCGCCGCCTTCATTCTCGTCAACTCCCTGGCCGGGCTCGCCGGTGGATTCGCCGCGGGCCGGCCGATCCCGGTGCCCGAACTCGCGCTGGCGGCTGCGGCCGCCGCCGGCGGTGCGATCGGTTCATCGCTCGGCGCCTTCCGGCTGCCCGTGCAGGCCATCCGGCTGCTAATGGCGGCTGTGCTCGTGATCGCCAGTGCGAAGCTGCTGCTCTGACTCATAACGCGGCCTCTCGGCCGCAACCAGAGAACGTGGCGACGATTCTGGGCTGCCCGTGCCCTGAGAGCCGGACGTTCGCGTCGGGCGTATCCTCGCCTTGGCGACGAGAATTTTGCCGCCCCCGAGCCGGCGATCCACCTCAGTCGGACGCGCTTTAATGGGCGGTCGTCTTCGAAAACAGGTTGAGCACAACGACGCCGGCCACGATCAGCGACATGCCGAGGATCGCGGGCGGATCGAGCTTCTCACCGAATGCGAGCCAGCCAATGAGGGCGATCAGCGTGACGCCCACGCCCGACCAGATCGCGTAGCCGACGCCGACGGGGATGTCCTTGAGCGTCAGCGATAGAAAGAAGAACGCGACGCCGTAGCCGGCGAGCACCAGCAGGCTCGGGCCGAGTTTTGTGAAGCCGGCCGAGGCCTTGAGGCAGCTCGTCGCCGCCACCTCCGCCACGATCGCGATCGCAAGATAGAACCAGTGCATCGCCACTTCCTCGCCTTTCTTGATGGACCATCCCGGTTCTTGGTGAGTCGGGCTTTCGACGGGACTGCAGGGACACTCCCCCGTGGGTGGAGATGGGGCCACTGACGGTGGCTTTAGTTGTAGCCGCGGACCCTGGGCGAGTTTCGAGCCACGCGAAAAGCGGATTAAAAAGCATGCCAAGCGGCATGACGACGAGCGGTGGGCATCCGCCGTGCCGTGGATGGAGTGGCACCAGAGCCTCTGGAAAGTTTTGGGAGGGGGTCGTTTTCGGCCGAACGTGCGGGCTGGTGGGTTTGGAGGGCCGGCGCCCCGTCCCAAAACGCGAACTACACTGGAGTGTTTGCGTTGAGTTTGCCGGCTCGGAAGGCTCCCTTGTCCCCATGAACACCATCCAACGGCTGCAGCTGGCCACGCTGGGACCCATTCTTGTCCTCGCGGGGTTGTCGGTCTTCTCCTACGCGATCCAGCAGGACGTGCATCGCGCCGAGGCCAACCGCCACGAGTCGGTGCGGCTGGCCAACGAGCTCCGCTTTAGTTCCGACGAACTGACAAGGCTGGCCCGCACCTACGTGGTCACCGCCGATCCCGACTACGAGCGGCAGTACTGGCACGTGCTCGCGGTCCGCAACGGCACCGAGCCGCGGGCCGACGGGCGGAAGGTGCCACTGCGGACACTGATGCAGGAGCAGGGCTTTACCGCCGCCGAGTTTGCGAAGCTCAAGGAGGCCGAGGACAACTCCAACGCCCTGGTGACCACCGAAACCATCGCCATGCATGCCATGAAGGGGGAGTTCGCCGACGGCAAGGGAGGCTACACGAAACGTGGACCTTCCGATGCCGACATGGCCCGCCGGATCATGCACGACGCCGCGTATCACGCGGACAAGTCGGTGATCATGAACCCGATCGGAGATTTCGAGACGCTACTGACTGGGCGAACCGACGCCGCCGTGGCCGTCGCCCACCGCCGCGGCAACGCGGCACTGCTCGTGGGCATCGCGGTGGCCGCCATCGCGGCGGTCGTGGCGGCCGTGAGCCTGCGGCGGCATGCAGCGCTGCTGCGGCACGCCGTGGGTGAACTGGCGTCAACATCGACCTACGTAGCGGTTGGAGCGACGCAGGTGGCCGCGGCCAGCCGGTCGCTGGCGGACGGCACGGCCGAACAAGTGGCCGCGGTGGAGCGGATCACGACATCGGCCCGCGAAGTGAGCGGGATGGCGGCGGGCAACGTGCAGCGGACGCAGTCCGCGAGCGAACAGGTGCGCCGCGAGCGGGCCGAGCTCGAGGCCCTGCAGGTGCAGCTCACGGCGCTCGTGACCGCGATGGGAGAGATCGACTCCGCCTCGGGCCGAATCTCGAAGATCAACAAGGTGATCGATGAGATCGCGTTTCAAACCAACATTCTGGCCCTCAACGCCGCCGTCGAGGCGGCTCGTGCCGGTGAGGCCGGGCTGGGATTTGCCGTCGTGGCCGACGAGGTCCGGGCGCTCGCCCGCCGCAGCGCCGAGGCGGCCCGGGAAACGGCAGCGCTCATCGACGAGTCGATCGTGCGGACGCAGTCGGGCCGTGAGCGGGTCGATGCCGTCGCCGCGGCGATCGGCGGACTTGCGCGGCAAGCGGCGGGTGTGCAGGCGCTTGTCGACGAGGTGCGGCGTGGCAGCGGCGAGCAGCAGCAGGCTGTGGGCGGCATTAGCGCGGCGCTCTCCCAGATCGAGAAGGTCACGCTCCAGTCGGCAGCCGCCGCGGAGCAGGGCTCCGCGGCGGCCGAAGAGCTCACGGCTCAGGCCGCCGGCTTGAAGGACGTGTCGGTGGCCCTCGAGGCGATGGTCGGCGCGGGCCGTTCGGGTCGCGAACTCACGACCCTTCGGAGGGCGGCGACATGACGCCCGACGTCCCCGGCAACGCGGCGCGAGCCAGCGACCTCCTCGAGCAGCTCGCGCTCGAACTCGCGTTCACCGCGGCCGGTGCCGCGGTGCCGCCGCCGATCGGTGACGTGCTCGAACAACTCACTGCGACCTGCGCCGCCGCACCGGAGCCGATCCGGCAGGCGGTAACGGCCTGCCGCCACTGGGTCGCCGAAGACGCGGCCCACGGCCAACTGACGGCCGAGACGATCCGCGCGATCAACGACTGGCAGCCGTGGATGGTGGCCGCGGCACTCGCCTGGGATCGCGGCCAACCCCTGGCCGGCATGCCGGCGGCGTGGGCCGCCGCGGCCGAAGCAGGGCTCTTCGCTGGTAACGCGTCTGGCGGCGCGGCCAGCGGCGCGTCTGGCGGCCGGTCGAGCAGTGAGGTTGCTCCTGCCGGCGAGACGCTCGACGTGACGGTGCTGCCCGAGGGCTTCGACGACGAAATGACTGAGCTCTTCTGCGCGGAATCGCAGGATCTGCTCCAGGAGGTTGAGCAGGGGGTGCTCGTGCTGGAGCGAAATCCGGCCGACGCTGCCTCAATCGATGTCGTGTTCCGCGTCTTCCACACGTTCAAGGGCAACGCCGGTGTACTCAAGTTGGTCGTGTTGCAGCGGCTGACGCATGAGCTGGAGTCGGTGCTCGACGCGGCTCGTCGCGGAAAGCTCGTGCTCGGCCGGGAGGCGATCGACCTGATCCTCGCCGGCGCTGACGTGCTGCGGCGGTACGTGGCCGAGATCCTCGCGCAACTCGCGGGCCACGACCGCGGCCGGAGCATTCCGCTGCCGATTCCCGACCTGATCGAGCGGGTGCAGCGGCTGCTCAGCGACCGTTCTCCTGCTCTCGGTGCGGCCGCGAAGCCGGCCGTGTCCACGCCGGCACCGGCTCCACCACCCGCGCCGGCCCACGCTGCGCAGCGCCTCTCGCAGGCAGCAGTCCCGGTGGCACCGCTCGCGGCTCCAGTTACCTCGCCCGCTTCCGTGTCGGCCCAACTACCCGTTTCTGCTCCAGCTCCCGCTGCCCCCGCCACGCCTGCCATGCTCGCGGCCGCCGCTCCCGTGACGCCCGTTGCCGCGCCGGGCAGCGTTCGCGTCGATACGCTCAAGCTCGATGGCCTCATCGATCTCGTTGGTGAACTCGTCGTTGCCCAGTCGCTGGTGGTCCAGAGCCCAGAGTTGACCACGGTGGGCAGCGCTGAGCTGACCCGCTGCCTCGGGCAACTCCGCGGAATCACGTCCGACTTACAGCGCACGGCCATGTCGCTACGAATGGTGCCGATTGGCGGCACGTTCCGCCGCATGGCGAGGCTGGTCCGCGATCTCGCAGTCGAGCTCGGCAAGGAGATCGACCTGCGGCTCGAGGGTGAGGAGACGGAGCTCGACCGCACGCTGGTCGAGGAACTCGCAGATCCGCTCGTTCACATGATCCGCAACTCCGCTGATCACGGCATCGAGCTGCCCGCAGCCCGCGTGGCGGCAGGCAAGCCGCCCACGGGCACGATCACGCTGCGGGCTTTTCATCAAGGAGGCTTCATCGTCATCAAGATTGAGGACGATGGCCGCGGGCTCTCCGCCGAGCGCATCCGTGCCAAGGCCGTGGAACGCGGACTGGTGCAGCCCGACGAGCCGTTGGAACGGGCCGACATCCTCGACCTGATCTTTCGCCCCGGGTTTTCCACCGCCGAGCAGATCACCGGTCTCTCCGGCCGCGGCGTGGGGATGGACGTCGTGCGGCGGGGTATCGAAGGGATTCGCGGCAAGGTCGACGTGTCGTCGGTCGAGGGCCGCGGCACCACGTTCACGCTCTCCGTGCCGCTCACGCTGGCGATTATCGATGGGCTGATCGTGGGGGTGGGCGACCAGCGCTACATCGTCCCCACGCTCTCGGTGCGGGAATCGTTCCGGCTCACGCCCGGTGCGGTGACGACAATCCAGGGCCGGGGCGAGGTGGTCGAGGTACGCGGCCGGCTGACGCCGATGTTGCGGCTCGGACGGTTTCTCGGTGATCCCGGCCCCGTGGCGCCCGCCGCCGGATCGGAGGGTATCGTGGTGGTGGTGGAGTCGGGCCAGGACTGCCGCTGTCTCCTCGTCGACGACCTGCTTGGCAAGCAGGAGGTCGTGATCAAGAGCCTCGGCGACATGTTCCGCGGTCGGACTGCTTTCGCGGGCGCCGCGATCCTCGGCGATGGCCGGGTAGGTCTAATACTCGACGTCAACGCGTTGGTCAAACTGAAGTCCGCCGCCGGCGACGCCGCCTGAGCCGCCACCGGAACCACACCATGCATCCATCCACGACACCCGAGCCACATCTGCCGCACCTCCAGCCCTTGGTGGCCAAGCCGGGCAAATACCTCGTGATCACGCTGGGCGGCGAGTCGTACGGCATTCCCGTGCTGGCCGTGCGGGAGATCATTCGTCTCTGCCCGATTACGCCGGTCGCCAACATGCCCCCTCACGTCCGCGGGGTGATCAATCTCCGCGGCAAGATCATTCCGTTGGTCGATCTCCGCACCCGCTTCCACCTACCGACCACCGACGAGCATGACCGCAACTGTATCGTCGTCACGCAACTCGGCGGCACGGCAGGCGGGTCGCGGCTGTATGGCGTTGTCGTCGACGGCGTCGAGGAGGTGGCCTCCTTCGGTGCCTCCGACATTGAGCCGACCCCCGACTTTGGCGGCGCGATCGACGTTCGGTTCATCACCGGCATGGCCAAGTCGGGCCACCTTGTGCGCACGCTCATCGACCTCGATCGGATCGCGGCGGCCGACCTCGTCACGGCGGCTGTTGCGCAGACGTCCGTCCACCAGGCTCTCACTCCGCAGGCCCTTCCCCAGCAGGACTCCCCATGATTCCCCGTTCGCTCCCCGCCCGCATCACCTGGGGCTTCGCCCTGCTTCTCGCGATCCTGATCCTGCTCGGCACCTCGGCGCTGTGGCGGATCGTCGGTATCAGCCGCAGCGTCATCGCCGTGGCTGACAACTCGATGCCGTCGGTCGTAACGCTCAGTCGGGTCGTCCAGGCGACGTACGGATCGCGGGGGGCAGTCCGTCGAATGCTGCTGGCCTACGGCGAGAAGGGCGAAGGGTTCACGTTCGACGATGCCGACTATCAGGTCACGAAGGACCTGGGCGAGAAGCAGCTCACCGCATACGAGTTACTGCTGTTCGACGACGAGGAGCGACGCCTGTTTGCCAAGGTGGGTGCGGCGCGGCGGGAGTATCTCACGGCGATCGAGTCGGCGCTGGTGAGCCTGCGGCAGGGAAAGGGAGTCGAGGCCAAGGCGATGATGGCTGAAGCAGTCGATCCGGCCTTCGAGCGGTGCATCGGGGCCCTTGATGAGAACGTGAACTACAACAGCCTGCTCGCCGAGAAACAGGGGGCGGAGGCCCGCCGCATCGTGGCCACGAGCTTCCTTCTCATCGGTGGCGGGCTCGCCGCGGCGCTGGCCCTGGGTGTACTTCTGGGTGGCTGGATCATCGCCTCGACGCGGACGTCGCTGGGCCTGATCTCCGATGCGCTCGAGGAAGGTGCGGCGCACACCTCACTGGCATCGAACCAGCTCGCCTCGGCCGGCCAATCGCTGGCTGAGGGTTGCAGCGAACAGGGCTCGGCCGTGACGGAGACAAGCGCGGCTCTGGAGCAGATGTCGGCCATGATTCGCAGCACCGCCGACAACGCCGACAAGGCCAAGACGTTCGCCAACCAGGCCCGCGACGCGGCGCAGTCGGGCGCGACCACCATGGGCGATATGAACGACGCGATGCGGGCCATCGAGGTGTCGAGTGCCGAGGTGGCCAAGATCGTCAAGGACATCGACGAAATCGCTTTCCAGACGAATATCCTGGCGCTCAACGCAGCAGTCGAGGCGGCGCGGGCCGGTGAGGCCGGCGCCGGGTTCGCCGTCGTTGCCGACGAGGTGCGGGCACTGGCCCAGCGGAGCGCCGCGGCGGCGAAGGAGACGGCGGGAAAGATCGAGGCCGCCATTACCAATAGCCGCCGTGGGTCGACGAGCTGCGGGCGGCTGGGCGAAGCGCTTGGTGAGATCGTCCGCACGGTCGGGGCCGCCGACGGTCTCGTGGCCGAGATCGCGATGGCGGCCAAGGAACAGGCGCAGGGCATCCGGCAGGTGGGCGTGGCCATGGCGCAGATGGATCAGGTCACACAAGGCAACTCCGCCAACGCCGAGCAGAGTGCTGGAGCCGCTGAGGAGTTGAAATCGCAGGCCCTGTCGCTGCAATCGACGGTCGACGTGTTGCGGGCTCTCGCGGGCCGCGCCGCGGGTCAACAGCCCCAAACAGGCGTACCCGCCGCGCCGCCGCCCGCCCGGCGTGGGCTTCCCGGCGCTGGGCTTCCCGGCGCTGGGACGCGAATGTCCGCTCGGATCCCGATGCCGCGCGAGGCTTCAGTCGCCGACGTGGCGGCGGATCACGAGGATCGGTACTTCAAGGCGTTTTGACGTCGCGACTGTCGGGAGAGGGTGGAACCCGCATGGTGATCCCGCCGGAGCAACCGCTGTCGCCTCAGGCCTACGCGTTTCTCGCGAACCTGGTGTATGAGCGGAGCCGTATCCAGCTCGGGCCTGATCGGCAGGCGCTCCTCACCGGCCGGCTGGGGCAGCGGCTCCGGAGTCTTGGCCTCGCGGGCTACGAGGACTATTGCCGGCTCCTCGAGTCGCGGCAGGGCGAGGAGGAGGTGGGCAGCCTCATCGATCTCGTCTCCACCAACCACACGCACTTTTTCCGCGAGTCCGAACACTTCGCGATCCTCGCAGATCGCGTGCTGCCTCGGCTTGCCGACCGGCGCGGGGCCTCCGGTCGGCCGCTACAGATCTGGTCAGCTGCCGCGTCGTCCGGCGAGGAACCCTACACGCTCGCGATTGTGCTCGCGGAGTTCGCCCGGCAGCGGCCGCACGTCACCTGGCAGGTGCACGCCTCCGACATCTCCAACCGCATGCTCGCCCGCTGCAGGTTAGGGATCTACGAGGCTGAGAAGGTGGCGGTGCCAGACGCGGATCTGCGGCGGTATTTCCTGCGCGGCTTTGGCGAGCGGGAGGGCTTCTACCGCGTGCGACCAGAACTGCGGCGGCATGTGCATGTTCAGCACGTCAACCTCTTTCAGCTTGAATATCCAGTGCCGGCGGGGCTCGACGTGATCTTCTGCCGCAACGTCATGATCTATTTCGACCAGCCATCGCGGCAGGAACTGCTCGACCGGCTGGTGGCGATGCTCGCACCCGGCGGCGTGCTCTTCATGGGCCATGCGGAGAGTCTGATCGGCCTCCGGCACCGATTGCGGACCGTATGGCCAAGCGTCTACCTGCGGCCGGAATGAGCGAGCACACCGTGGCGGCACGACACCCATGAACCATTCATACCCAGCCCGAATCCGCGTCCTCGTCGTCGACGATTCGGCGTTGGTCCGAAAGGCGATCACCGATGCACTCGCCCTCGACCCGGAGATCGAGGTCGTCGGCTCGGCCTGTGATCCCTACGTCGCGCGGGAGAAGATCCTCAAGTTCGATCCCGACGTGCTCACGCTCGATATCGAGATGCCTCGGATGGATGGCCTCACGTTCCTGCGGATCCTGATGGAGCACCATCCGTTGCCGGTCGTGATCGTGAGCTCGCTCGCGCAGGCCGGGTCGCAGACGGCCCTCGACGCGATCGACGCCGGCGCCGTCGACGTGCTCGCCAAACCCGACGGCACGATGTCGATCGGCGGCCTCGGGGCGCGGCTCGCCTATCACGTGAAGGCCGCCGCGGCCTCCACGCGGTTTAGCCGCCGCCGGCAACCAGTCATGCAACCGGCCGAACTACCGCTCGAGACGGCGCCTGACCGGAGCCTGGCCCGCGGAGCTGAGCCGTCGGCCACGCCTGCGCAGCACGCGGCTGTGGTGGCGCTACCGCCGGTGGGGTTGGTCGATCCCCGGCAGCTCGTGGTGCTCGGTTCCTCGACGGGGGGCGTCGAGGCCCTGCGGACGATCCTGCCGCGGCTGCCTGCCGATCTGCCGCCGGTCGCGGTCGTCCAGCACATCTCGGCTTATTTTTCGCGGGTCGTAGCCCAGCGGCTCGACGCGATGTGTGGTTACGAAGTGTGCGAGGCCGAGGAGGGCATGGAACTCCGCCGTGGGCGGTGCGTGATCGCGCCGGGCGACCGCCATCTGGCCGTGGTCTGGCAGGGCGGGGCCTACCGGGCCCGGCTGCTCGAAACGCCCCCCGTGCACCACTGTCGTCCGGCGGTCGATGTTCTCTTTCGCTCGGCGGCCGAGGCCGCAGGGTCGCGGGTCGTGGCCGCGCTGCTTACCGGCATGGGGAGCGACGGGGCGCTGGGCATGCAGGCCATCCGGAGGGCGGGTGGGCGGACGATCGCACAGGACGAGGCGACGTCGGTGGTGTTTGGCATGCCGCGGGCGGCGATCGAACTCAACGTTGCCGAGCAGGTCGTGCCACTGCCGCGGATTGCCGAGGCGATCGTCAAGGCCGTGGCGGCGCAGGCCCTCCGGCCCGAAGGATAGGCCGGCCAATGGCACTTCCGCCGGCATGGCCGGACTGCTGAACGACTTGTGAGCCGCGTGGAGCCGGTTGTTCCCGTCTCGGAGATCCCAGAAAGCGTTTTCCGGAGCGGCCATCTTCCCGCCTTGAGTGGCATTTTTCTGGCGTCAGCGCGGAGTCTCTCCGAGTCCGGCCGCCTGGGCGCTTCGTCGTGACCTCGCGTCCGGCACGGCTCAGAGGCTGTGGATGTCGATCGCGGGCAGCTCGTCTCTCCGTCGCCTGAAAGACGCCGCGCTCATCATGCATCTGCCCAAGCTCGCCGCAATCGGTGGGCGGGCCACGGGCCGGCGAGAGTGGCGGCGGTACGAGCGGCTCGCCGAGGTGTGTGAGAATCTTCTGAATGGGTCCTGCTTCGGTGATGAAGGCGATCAGCCGGATGTCGCCGCCATAGTTCGGGCACTCGAGCGGAAACTCCTCCCCCATACACTGCCCCCGCCCCGAGAAGACACCGCTCCACAAGAAGTGTCTCCGAGAGCCTCGAGAGCTGGCTCGAGTAGCGCGACCGCGCCGAGCGGCCCGTGCCGGGCCACGTCGAGGAGGAACTCCGCGGCCATCTCGCCGATCACGCACGCCGACCTGGCGACGCTCACCGAGCGGGTGTGCCGCCGTGTGATCCGCTGGTTTAGGCTCACTCACCTGCTCGACGCCGCTGCGGCCGCCGACATGCTCGCCTGGGAGAACAGCGGGTTTTCGGTGGACACGAGCGTCCGCATCGCGCTGATCGACCGCGACGTGCCCAGCTATTTTCAGAGCTTGGAACATCTGCTGCGGTATTGTGCCCGGCCGCCTTTCGCACGGGAGCGACTCTCTGTGACTGGTGACGCGAGCGGCCGCATCAGGCGCGTCCGCGCTGCCACGGCACAAAGCCGCCAGCTGGGTCGGCCCGGGCCGCACGCGAAAGTCCACACGGCCGGGGGCCAACGGCGTTGTCGAGCTCTCGCCGTTTGAGTTTCTCGACAGGCTCGCGGATCTCGTGCCGCCGCCGCGCAAGCACCGGCATCGCCTGCCGCCTTGAAACAAGCTAGGGGTGTTTGCACCCAACCACAAGCTGAGGCGGGCCGTGATGGCACTCGCCAAAGGGGTTTGGACTGGCTCGTGTTTCGCAGGAACAGGTGCCTGTCCCTCGCACGACACCTCGCGCAAAAGCCTGGGCCAAGCTCATGGCCCGGGTGGGGGAGGAGTTTCCGCGTGCGTGCCCGGGGTGTGGCGGCGACATCCGGCTGATCGCGTTACACCCAAGCCGGTGCCGATCCGGAAGATCCTCACGCACCTCGGCGAACCGCCCGAGCCACCTCCGCTTTCACCTGCGCGAGGCCCGCCCACCGACTGGGGAGAACTCGTGCAGTCGCATGACGACCGGGCCGCCGCGGCGATAGAGCGACGAGACTTTTGCCGCCCCCGAAGCCGGCGTTCCACGTAAGTCGAATGCGCTCTAGACCTGAAACTCTTCCTCGGAACTCGGTCGATGACGACCACGTCCGCGATCTCCTCGAAGAGGAGCTCATCCGCGGGCGCGAGTGCGGCGTCAGCCGGAAACTGCGGCACAGGGGGCCGGCCACGCTGAAGCCCGGCGCCCCGGGGGGTCTGGGCAGTGTGCGGATGCATGGCCATCCTGCGGCGGACGCCGAGGGCCACGGCATCATGGCCGCACACCTTGCCTAGGTTGTGTGACCGGCACGTGCGGAACGACCCTACCGCCGGACGACCGGCATGACCGATTCCATCCGTCGGCTCGGCATATCCGACGGAGAACTCAGTCATGATCCAGGTCCGGCAACGGCGGCGGCGACAAAACGATTCGTGCTGGCAGGTGAACCTGTGCATCGCAATTCTCTCGGTGGCGATGGTGGCGATGCCGGGCGCGTTGGTCACCCGCGCGGATGGTGTAGTCGCTCAACGCCGCGTCGTCGCGTCATATCCGGATGCCCCGTCCGTGGCCGCGTCGTTCGATGAACTGGCCGGTATCGAAACCTCTTCGGTCGCCAGCTACGAGACGGAATCCGTCCCGGAAGAAATGGTGTTTGATGGCCACGATGCCACCGCGGCTTCTTGCGTTGAGTGCGAGCCGGCAGCGTGGTGCGGAGGGCCGCACTGCAACCGCCCGGATCCCGACGGCCTGATCCAACGGCTCCACGATCACCACTCCGAAAGTGGCGCGTGCTGGGTGGCCCGGGCCGATGCGTTGCTCCTGTGGCGCGACTCGCCGCCCGCCCGCCCCTTGATTGAGGCCGGAACCGGCGCAGCGATCCCGATCCTCGACGCGAATCAACTCAACAGTACGGCCACCGGCGGCGTACGGGGCTCGCTTTGGAGGGTCGACGATTGCACCGGCCATGCCTGGGAGCTTGCCTATCTGTATGCCGGAAACTTCACGGCCCAGCGTGCGCTGCCGTACGTGAATGGATTTCCCTACACACTGTCGCCACCCGGCATTTACGGCAACAACGCGGGGCAACCTTTCGATTCCGGCACGGTGAAGCTCCTCGCCACCCTGCAAAGCGCCGAACTCAACCGTCATTTCGCCAGCGGCCCGAACTTCCGCTGGCTGGCCGGCTTTCGCTGGCTGCAATGGCAGGAGCAGTTCGCCCTTCAGGACCGGCTGGACGACGGCGTGAATATCATCGATGACTTCTACAGCACCGACTGCATGAACAACCTGTTTGGCGGCCAGATCGGCGTAGACGCATGTCTGCTCACGCTGGGATGGTTGCGGGTGGACTCCGTCGTCAAGGCCGGTGCCTACTACAACGAGGCCGGACAGACATCGAGGTATACGGTCGTCAATGCCGGCACTCTGGAGACGGCCTCTGCTGCCGTATGGCAGTCGCCCGCGGCCTGTAGTTTCGTCGGTGAGGTTGGCATCACCGGCTTGGTGCCGATAAGCCGAAACCTGGACTTCCGTTTCGGGTACCTCGGCCTTTGGCTCACGGGCCTGGCCCAGCCAACGCAGCAGCTCAGCGGCCAAGAGGTGAACCCTGGGTTTCCCACGGCGGGGACCCTGACGACCAACGGCGGCACGTTGCTCCAAGGCCTGACCCTCGGTCTCGAAGGCCGCTGGTGACACCAAGTCGCGCTGGGCGCGCCATGGGCGGCCGGTCCTGGGCAACGATGACCATAAGCCGCAAAGCAGATCGCCGACGGGCTGCACGGGCTCGCGACGAATTGCATCGGCTGGCAGCTCGAACGCTCGAGCGCCTATCACGCGATCCCCAGTGTCTGCTGACGGCTGAACGCTCCCAGGCCAGCCAAGTTGCGAGCCTGTACCCGAAAGACGTAACTGCGGCCGCTTGTCAGGTTCTGGATCAGGGCACTGGCCGTCGCCACGCTGACGCTCGTCCACGTCGGGGATGTCGTAAGCCGGTATTCCACGACGTAGCCCGAGATCGGCGCCGCCCGCGTTGGCTGGCGGCGCCGTCCAGGACAGTGAGGCCGTCCGGCTGCTCCGGCTCGTGGCCATGAACCCGCTCGGGGCAGCCGGCAGGGCGATGGGCTAAAATGGCGTCAGCGCCGGCGACACCGCAGAAAGCGCCCCCTCGCCGCCCGCCGTCACCGCTGCCACACGGAACACATAGGTGATCCCCCTCGGCACCGCCACGGTAACCCGCGACTGATTCGAACCGCTGGTCGTCTTGGTCCACGATGCCGTGTTCACGTTGCCCGAGTAGTTCGTGGAATACTGAACAACATAGTTGACGATCGGCAGACCGCCGGTGT
>CAMBPQ010000008.1 GCA_945869735.1 Planctomicrobium piriforme | reverse complement strand
TGCCGCACATACAAGAGCTCGTCCAAAGGTTTTCCCGAGACTAGCCGATGGCGGAGCCGAGCACCACGAGGGCCAAAGGCCGCGACCAGTGCATCGACCGGCTGTCGCTCATGTAAGAATCCCAGATCCGCCTGACTTCCTGGTTCTCCAGGATCGGGACATGTTGGAGCCGGTCGATGGAGGCCTCGCACGACTCCCGCATCTCTCCTCGCATCCAGTCGCCGATCGGCAGGGTGAATCCAGTCTTGGGGCGCCGGGCGATGTCGTCGCGGATCACCTTGCCGCACGCTAGCCGGAGCAACGACTTCGACGCACCCCCCGCATGCCGCTTGATTGGGCCGGGCAGCGACGAGACATAGTCGACCACGGGAGTGTCGAGGAATGGCACACGGACCTCCAGCGACTGCCGCATGCTGTTGGTATCGGTGTCGCGCAGGAGCGTGTCGCCCATGTAATGGGTCATCTCCATGCGTGCGACCGTGTTGAAGCCGTCGCCGTCGAGCGTGGCTGCGGCACCGGACGGGGCGTCGAGGTAGTTGGCACATAGCCCGGCGCGGTTCGGGGAGGCGTTGAGCGCGCTGAGGCTGCGGTCAGCCATTGCCCGGCGCAGCGAGAGCGTGATTCCTGCCACGCTCGGATCACCGGCGACGAGGTCGGCGAGTTTCTCGAACGCACCGGCGCGGCCGTCGAGTTGGCCGAGCTTGCGAATTACGCCGGTTCTCATGCTCGCTGGGATGCATGACATGACGCGGAGCATCCGCGACCACCGTTGCGCCCGCTCGAATGTCTGATACCCGCCGAAGAGTTCGTCGGCACCCAGCCCCGAGAGGCCGACCACGACGCCTTCTTCGGCCAGCCGACGACTCACGACATACGTGTTGAAGCCGTCGATGCTCGGCGAATCCATGCCGGCGATCCAGTCGTGCCACTTGGCCGGCATGTTCCTCGCATCGAGTTCGACCGCCACGTGCTTGATGCCAAGAGTTTTGGCCGTCTCGGATGCAAGAGGCACTTCGTCCTGCCCGTGCACCGCGCCGAAGCCGACGGTGAAGGCGGTCACCTGCGGCGTGAACTCCCGGGCGAACGAGGCGATGATCGTGCTGTCGATCCCGGCCGAGAGAAACACGCCCACGGGCACGTCGGCGACGAGGTGCCGAAGCACCGAATCCTGCAGCAGTTGCCGCACGTTGGCGGCGGCCGTGGGGATGTCGGTCGCGGCGCGGGTGTGCGCGGGGAAGTTCCAATGGCGGCGGGGGGGGAGTTGCGGGCGGCCGGAGACCACGCCCGCATCGAGCCACTGAGAAGCGCCGGCAGGGAACGACCGGATGCGGTCGTAGATCGTTCGCGGTGACTGGACCGCGCCGTAGGCCAGCATCCCGGCGATGCCGCCCATGTCGAGATCATCCGGGACGAGACCGGATGCCCGGACCGACCGGATTTCACTCGCAAACACGAACCGATCGGGAAGGCTGGCGACATACAGCGGCTTGATGCCCAGCGGATCGCGGGCCAGCAGGATCCGGCGGGTCTTGGCCTCGTAGAAGGCGAAGGCATACATGCCCTGCAGCTTTTCGAGGGCGGCCTCCCCCCACGTGGACAGGGCCTGGAGCAGCACCTCCGAGTCGCTCGTGCCACGAAAGAGGATTCCGCGGAGCTGGAGCTCGGCACGCAGGGACCGGAAATTGTAGATCTCGCCGTTGAAGATCAGGCAGTCGCCGGTGTGGGAGTTGAACATCGGCTGATGGCCCGCGGCCGTGAGGTCCATGATCGACAGCCGGCGAAAACCGAATCCGGCGACGGGGCCCGATTCATCGCCGCCCATCGGCAGCTCCTCGTAGCCCTCGTCGTCGGGGCCGCGATGGATCATCGCCTGCATCATCCGCCGCGCGGCGGGTTCCACCTGGCTTCGCTCCGCGCTGATGACTCCGCAAATGCCGCACACGGGATGAGATCGCTCGAGGGTCGAGGTGCCTGCTCAGAGGTGTCCCCTACTATAAGGGGTATGATGCAGAGTGCAAGGGAACCACCGGCAGGTCGAGGACTCGCTGCGACGACCAGATGACCATTCCCCGAAAGCTGACTCTACAACGGTGACGGAGTCGCGGGAATGAGGCGGACGAAAGCTTACGCAGATGGAAGGATCGAGGGGAGGTGGGGGCGTGTTCCCCGCGATCGTGCTTGGGGCTTCCTGACCGGAGACGTCAGCCCAAGTCACTTACGGGATTGAGCTTCCTGAGGACCGCTTGGAGCCCCGGTATCCACCGAGAAAGAAGAACCACCGGAACAAGGCCGGCGGCCAAGGCGATCGCGGCAATCGCCGGCAAACCAAACGCACCGCTTGGGTCGTCGAGCACGAAGGTGACGATCTGGCTGGGCAACCCCAAGCCGCCGTTATCAGCCACCGCCACGAGCACACGCCCGCCTCCGCTCACCACCGGCCCGAGGCACAGGCCCTCGAGGTTGCAGCCGAGCTGGTCTTGCCAGAGCAGGATCTTGGGCACGTGAACGGCCGTTTGCTCCGCGAGATCTTTTTCCACGCCACTCACGTCTGTGGCGGTGCGAGTGTCAACAAGATAGATGCGGTTTTTAAAAGGCGGTAGACCCGGGCAACCCGACCTCTCGAACACCAGCAGCCGCTCGTCGCCCAGACTTACAAGCGCCGAGACTCCCGACAGCGGCTCGCCATCAAACACCCGGATGAACTGATGCGGTGGCTCCACCGCGTAAGCAAACTGCCGCGATTCCTCGCGGGCGGCGGGATCGTGGCCCGGCACACTGATCCGAACCAGTCGGACAGTTGTGCCAGCAGTCATCGTCGCCGGCGGACCATCAGCCGGGAGCGCCTCTTCGTTGGCCGTCCAGATCTGCCCGCCCGTGAGGTCGACCGTGAGCGCCTCCAGTCCGCGATTGGGACGACACTTGAGGAGTTGCTCGGGGATCGGCACGACGCCCAGCAGATTGCCTGTGTCAAGCGACACGGCCCTGATCGCCGGCGTGTTTTCCTCGCTCACCAGCAGGGCGCGGCCGGGAGCGTCGAGGCCCTGGCGGCGGCGGCGATCGGCAATCCGTTGCAGAAGCGCATCGGGGCATGTGGCGATGTCTTCATAATCATGCGATTCGGAAAGTGTGACCGCACGCAGGTCGGTGAGCTTCACGGGCTCGCCGGTTGGCGAGAGCGCGAGTGAAAACAGGATCAACGCGTTGCTGTTGTCCATGATCGCGGCATAACGGCTCTCACCCAGCCATGTCACACCGCTCAAGCCCGTGACTCGAATCGGAGTGTTGTCGGCACCCGGAACCGTGTCGGGCAGGATGAGCGTCCCCCGATAGGCCACCCGCAGCGGCAGGGCGGGAGCGGCTTCGGCAGCAGCGGCGGCCGGCCGGCCGGTGACGCACAAGCATGCTGCCGCGAGGACGACGAGGCTCAGACGGGGAGAGGCCATAACGGGGAGTTTATCAGTCGCGGGGGGCGGGTTGGAGTGGAGGCCGTATTCCCCGCGCTCGCGCTTGGGGCTTCCTGGCGGGAGGCGATCCGATGCGACGTGCCCCGCACCGGTCCCAAGAAGCCCGGAGCGCGAGCGACGGGAATACGTGTGGCAACTTCGGTGGTGGCGAGGGGCCGGTTGAGGTGGGGGCCGTATTCCCCGCGCTCGCGCTTGGGGCTTCCTGGCGGGGGCGGAGGTCGAACGACATGAAGCCCCTCGACGAGCCGCAGTCAGAACGAACGGAAGTTTGGCAACTGGCGGCCACTCCCCGGTGGCGGCAGGCTATACTTCTTAAAATCCTCGCGGAAAAGGGTTTGGACACCGCGATACATCGCCGCGTGGAGGAGTCGCCTCAATGATCACCCGGCAGATCGTGGCGGAAAAAATCGGAGCATGGCTCCGACACGACATCAGCCTCGACGCCCTGGTGGCGTGGGCAGAAGATGCGATTCGCGAAGGGACGTTTCCCGAGGGCGACGCTGCCGACCTTGCCGCTGTCATCGGCCGTTTGGGTCTGGCCGACGTGAAGGAGTTTGGGTTGACGTGGGATGACTGCGAGAACCTTCTCAAGCGCATCGGGTTTACAGCAAAGGTCGAGATCACCGCCGCATAAGTCGCCGCGGGGTGCCCCGGAAAGCCCGAAACCGGTGTCGCGGACGGGCGTGGCGCGGGTCACTCCGCCCGCCGGGCGGCGTCTGCTAGTCTCCCCCCCATGCCGAGCCCCGCCCCTGAGCCCCTTGCCTCCAGGCCGCTTTCCGTCTGGCTCGTCAATCCGTACGACGACATCCCCGGCGAAGGCCTGCCGCCGCTTCGCTACTGGACGCTGGCTCGGGTGCTCGCGGCCCGCGGGCACGATGTGATCTGGTGGACCGCCACCTGGAGCCACCGCCGGAAGGCCATCCGCTCGGCCCCGCTCGGCATCCGCGACGACGAGGGGTTTGCCGTGCGACTCGTGGCGGTGCGGCCTTACGAAAAGAACGTGTCGCTCGCCCGGCTCGGTAGCCACCGCGACTTCGGAAAAACATTCGAGCGACTTGCCAACGAGTCGATCTCGTCCGGGCAGCTCGAGCGGCCCGACATCATCCTCGCCAGCCTGCCCCCGCTCGACGGCCCCGAGGCGGCCGCGCGACTCGCCACCAAACTCGATGCGACCTTCGTACTCGACGTGATGGATGTGTGGCCCGAGACCTTCGAACGGTTGGTGCCGGGGCCGGCATTCCTCAAGCGGCTCATCGCCCCCTTTCTCCTGGGCGGCATGCAGAAGCGGCGAAAGGCACTGCTCGCCTCGGCAGATGCGGTCTCCGCGGCAACCCACACCTACGCCAGCGCCGTGTTGCGTGATGCCTCCGCGGAGCTTCCACGGCACGTCTGTTATGTCGGAGCCTACCCGCAAGAGTTTCCCACGCCGCCGCGGACCATGAACCACGTGCCTCTCCCTGAAGCCGGCGACACGGCTCCGCCCGAGCCCATCCCGCTCGAGTGTGTCTATGCGGGCACGTTGGAGGCCGGGCAGGATCTCGACGTGCTCGCCGGAGCCGCGTGGCAGCTCTCGGCGGCCGGGGTGAAGGCCACCATTCACGTCGCCGGCACCGGCGCCCTCGAACAGTCGCTCCGCCGCTCCGCCGCCGCCCTCAGCGGCTCCTGCCGCATGGAAGTGCACGGGCTGCTCTCCCGGCAGGGGTATGTAAACCTGCTTGCGCGGTGCGACGTGGGGCTCGTCTGCGTGAAGCCCGAGTCGCTCGTCGCCGTGCCCTATAAGGCCTGCGACTTCGCCGCGGCCGGACTCGCGATCGTCAACTCCCTGCCCGGTGAACTCCAGAAGCTCATCGACGAGCACGGTGCGGGCGTGGCCTATACGGCCGGCGACGCGGGCTCGCTCACGCGGGCGATCACGGGGTTTGCCACGGATCGCAGCCGGCTCAATGCGTGTCGCCAGGGTGCCCGCCAGCTCGCCGCCGCGGAGTTTGATCGCGAGCGGACGTATCCGAAGTTTGCCGATTGGCTCGAGACGGTTTCGGAATAGCCGCGTCCGTGGCGGCGCCGCGGCTTTCGGAAAGTTCGAAGCGCGAGCGACGGGTATCCGGGTGGCAACCACACCAACCGTCGCGTACAAAGTACGGACGTTCACGCCCCCACGCCCCCACGCCCCCCACGCCGCCATGAACGCCACGCCCTTGCTCGCGACGCTTCTCGCGGCCGTCCACGACGTTCACCTCGAAGTGGTCCTCATCGGCAACGCGGCCGCGGCCATGCACGGCGCACCCGTCACGACGCTCGACTTCGATTTCATGTTTCGGGAGACGGCGGCGAATCTTGGCAAACTCAAGCGCGTGGCGGCTCAACTCAACGCCATGATCCTGCGGCCGTTCTATCCCGTGTCAAAGCTCTACCGGATGGTGGACGATGCCTCGGGCTTGCAGGCCGATTTCATGCCCGTGATTCACGGCGTGCGATCGTTTGAAGGGCTGCGATCGCGGGCCGTCGAGCGGAAGGTAGGTCGCATGTCCGTGCTCGTCGCCTCAATCGATGACATCATCGCCAGCAAGCGGGCCGCGGGCCGTGAGCGTGATCTGGCCGTGTTGCCCGTGCTCGAAAAAACCAGGGAAGCCATGGGCGGACGCGGGGCCGCACCGGTCAAGCGGGCCGCCCGCCGGCGGAAGCCGGAGTAAATCATGATCGCGCCACGAAAGTCGGGCCGGGATCGACAAGCCGCAACCCGAAAGCGGGCCCTCGACGCGCTGGCCGCCGAAAGCGATCGGCAGCTCGATGAACTCATCCGCCGCCGTCTCGCGCTCCCGCTCGAGAAGCGGATGAACTTCCTCCGCAAGCGACTCCCCGGCGGCGGCAGCTGTCTCTGATCCCGCGATCGCGATTGGGGCTTCCTGACGGGAGGCGGCACCGACGCGGCCACCCGTATTCCCATCGCTCGCGCTCCGGGCTTCTTGTCGGCGAATCTGTGTAGGATCCCGGGGTGAACGCCACCACCACGACCGACCGCCCGCACGTCCGCATCGGCTTCGCCGGCTTCTGGGACGACTTCGACCCGCGGGACAACTTCCTCACGCGGATCATCGCCCGCCGCTACGACCTTTCCATCTGCGACCGGCCCGACTTCCTCATCCATTCCTGCATCGGCCGCAAACGCCACGACCACCTCGCCCACGACTGCGTGCGGATCTTCTACACGGGCGAAAACGTTGCCGCCGACTGGCTCTCCACCGACTGGGCCTTCACCTTCGAGCACGACCCACACCCACGGCACTTCCGGCTCCCCCACTGGCCGTTTCGCGTGGACCCGCCCGATCTCGTGAAGCCGGCAGACTTCGATCCCGACCGCGTGCTCGCGGAGCAGACGCGGTTTTGCGCGTTTGTGGTCTCCAATCCCCTCTGCAAGGTTCGCAACGAGTTTTTCCGGCGGCTCTCCCGCTACAAGCCGGTTGACTCCGGAGGCAAAGTGATGAACACGATCGGCCACCGCGTGGCCGACAAGCGGGCCTTCCTCGCCGACCACCGCTTCACCATCGCCTTCGAGAACGAATCGTATCCCGGCTACACGAGCGAGAAGATCGCCGAGCCGATGCTCGTCAACTCGATCCCGATCTACTGGGGCGACCCGCTCATCGGCCGCGACTTCAACACGTGGAGTTTTCTCTCGGCCCACGACTGCGGCTCGCGAGCGACGTCGGCCATGCTCGACGATCTCGTTGAGCGGGTGGTGGCGGTTGACCGCGATCCCGACCTGCTGCGGACGCTACTCGCGCAGCCGTGGTATCGGGGCAACCGCGTGCCCCGCTCGGCCGACGCCGACGTGATCCTCGAACAGTTCACGCGGATCTTCGAGACGCCCATCGAGCCCGTGGCCCGACGCCGGGGCATCGCCCGACTTCTCCGGCTCAACCGGCTTCCCGACGCGGTGCGCAGCATCCGGAACCGCCTCCGCCGCAAATACCGCAAATGGACCGCCGACGCATAGACTTCGCGAACCCCCCGCCGCCGAAGTTGCCACCCGTATACCCGTCGTTCGCGCTTCGGGCTTTTCGAGGACACCACCGCCGCGTCGCCACTACTTCACCCCGCTCACCCTCGAGGAATCTGTCGCATGACCGCAGCCGGATACATCACCGACGTCGACTATATCCCGGGCTTCTATCCGCAGTTGGCCCCCGTGGCGATGCGGCACGTGGCGGCACTCAATGGCGTCGTGCCGCCGCGGATCGCCGACGGCTTCCGCTACCTCGAACTCGGCTGCGGACTGGGCCGCTCGCTGACGACGCTCGCCGCCGCCAATCCGCAAGGCACGTTTGTGGGCGTTGACGTCAACCCCGAGCACACCGCCGCGACCCAGCGTGACATCACCGCGGGCGGCCTCGCCAACACGCGGGTCATCACCAGCGACTTCGCGAGCCTGCCGGCCGACCTCGGGGAGTTTGAGTTCATCACGCTGCACGGTGTGTGGAGCTGGGTGGCCCCGGAAGTGCGGGAACAGATCCTCGCGGCCGCCCAACGACACCTTGCGCCCGGTGGCCTCCTGCTCGTGAGCTACAACTCCATGCCTGGATGGGCACACCTGCAGCCGATCCGCGGGATCATCAGGCAGTATGCCGTACTTCGGCAGGGCGATAGCGCACAGCGGGTGCGTGAGGCTCTCGCCTACCTACTCTTCATCCGCGAGCGGCACGCAAAATATTTCGAGGACAACCCCAGGGCGGCGGCCTACGTGGACGGCATCGTCAAGCAGGATGTGCGATACATCGCCCACGAATATCTCAACGAGCACTGGACGAGCTTCTACTTCGCCGAGGTGGCCGGGATGTTTTCGCGGGCGGGGCTTTCGTTTGTGGGTAGCCTCCCCGTGCATACCAACTTCTGGGATCTCTGCGTGCGGCCCGAGTTTCAGGAACTCTTTCGCACCACGACCGACCGGCTGATCACGGAGGCCCACAAGGATTTCTGCGCCAACACCGCCTTTCGCTGGGATCTCTACGCCCGCGCACCCCGCGCGATGAAGTCCTTCGAGGAACGTGTGCGTGAGGCCGACGACATTGAGTTTCGAGTGACCCGTGCCGGAGTGACGCTGCCACACCAGACGAACCTCGACGTGGTCACATCGACCGTGCAGGGCCCGCTCTATCAGGCGCTGCTCGACATGATGTCAACGGGCAGCCGCCCGCTCTCCGCAATCGTGGCCGACCCGCGGGTCGCCGGCACACCACCCGCCGACGTTTCCCGGGCAGTCGACGCCGGCGTGGCTCTGGGGCTCTTCGAGATCTCGGCCAGGCACGTTGACACGGCGACCGGCGAACCGCGCGGGCCTTATGCCATGCCCAACGATTTCAACCGCGCGGTGATCGCGTCGGATGCCCTGAGCGGGCGGGCGGTGGCCGTCGCGAGTCAGCTGACGGGCACGGGGCACACGCTCGGCGACCTCGACGCCGGCATCCTCAATGAGCTCGTGGAGCGGGGAGAAGACGGCCTCGCTCCTCGCGTCGGAGCCCGGCTGACGGCAGCCGGACGATCGCTCGAACGCGACGGCAAGCCGATCAAGGACCAGACCGAGCAAGGGGTGATCATGGCTCAGGCGTGCGAGGCGTTTTGCCGCACGAGTCTGCGGCAGTTTCTGCAGTTGGGGATTGTGTCGCCGGGCTGACCCGTAGACCCATCGCTCGCGCTCCGGGCTTTTTGTCGGCGTCGCCGCCCGCCACCTCCCGTCAGGAAGCCCCAAGCGCGAGCGCGGGGAATCCGCCCCCCACCCCCACCCGCTCCGCGCCACCACCGCCGCGAATGGGCTTTCACGGGCGGAGGCTCGCGGGATAGGCTTTCCCGGTTGATTCCCGTTCCCGCGAAAGGATTCGCCATGCGTCTTGTCGCTCTCTCGTGCCGTGGCCTCGTCGTCGTCGCGAGCCTCGCCTTCTTACACTCCCCGGTCGCCGCACAGATGCAGATGAGCGGTGGCCAGGCCGAACTGCAGACCGTCAACTCGGCTCGCGAAACACTCGACGAGTTTGGCGGGCTCGCTATCGAATCGATCCCCCCGACCATGTTCGCCCGCGCCGAAGGCGTCGCGATCTTCCCCGACATGATCAAAGGGGGCTTCATCCTCGGCGTCAACTTCGGCAGGGGAGTGCTCATGGTGCGCCGACCCGACCGCACGTGGAGCCCGCCCGTGATGGTGACGATGGGGGGCGGCAGCCTCGGCTTCCAGGCCGGCGTGCAGTCGGCCGATATCGTGCTCGTGTTCGCGACGCCGCGGAGCCTGAACGGCATCCTCAATGGCCAGAAGGTGACGCTCGGAGCGGATGCGTCGGTGGCCCTCGGTCCGATTGGTCGTCAGGCCAACGCCGGCACCGACGCCAAACTCGGGGCCGAGATCTATTCGTATGCCCGCAGTCGAGGGCTGTTTCTTGGCGTGTCGATCAACGGCGCCGATCTCTCGGTCGACAACAACGCCAACTCCATGCTCTATGGACGGTTTGGTGTCACGCCCGCCGACGTGTTTGCCGCCCGCGGCCTCGCGTTTCATAACGAGGTGAAGGTGCTGATCGACGACCTCAACGCACGAAGCCAGGTGGCCGCCCAGCCCGTGGCCCAGATCGTGCCGCCTCCCACGCAGTCACAGCCGCAGCAGCCCCAGTTGCTTCAGCCACAGCCGCAGCAGCCCGTCGAGGGAGGGTTCCCGACGCTGCCGCAGCCGCAACCGATTCCCCAGCAACCGGCCTCGCCCGTGACCGGCGCAACCGACACGCCCTACGCACCGTCGCCGGCAGCCCCGCCGCTCGTGCCGATCAGATAGCGGAAAGGCTGGTCACGGAACAGCTCGTCGAGCCCGCGTTGGCGTGGCCGCCCGAAAGCGTGGATAATGCAGTGGCGTTCCCAAGGGCTTCTCTGTCGCCGGGCAACAACTCCCGCGTACTTCAAGGGCTGACATCATGACCCGAAATCTGACGGCCATCATTCAAGCTGAAGATGGCGGTTTCGTGGCGCTGTGCCCAGAGCTCGACATCTGCAGTGAGGGCGCTACGGTCGAGAAAGCTCGAGCGAATCTGAGGGAGGCGCTCGAGTTGTTCTTCGAGAGTGCGTCACCCGACGAGATCAGCCGTCGGCTTTCCAACGAGGTCTACGTGACCCAGTTGGAGGTTGCCGTTGGGTAGGCTCCGCGTCCTCTCCGGTGCGGAAGTCTGTCGGATACTGCAAGCCCATGGCTTCGTGGAAGTACGACAACGCGGCAGCCATGTCGTGATGCAGAATTCCAGCCACGAGGGCACGGTCACCGTGCCTGTGCCGACCCATGACGAACTCAAGCGAGGCACCCTTCGGTCCATCATCCGACAGTCTGGCGTCGCCAGAACGGAGTTTGAAACTAAGTAGGCGAGGTTGCCGCCGACGTATCGGATCGTGCTGCTCCAGGCAACACTCTTTTCGCTTTTTAGTCTCCTCGGCTCAACTCGCGGCGAGTCGCGCGTGGGCCTCGCGGAGCAGTTGCTCCGTCTCTTCCCAGCCGATGCATGCGTCGGTGACCGACACGCCGTAGGCCAGCTTCGAGCGGTCGGCCTGCACCGCCTGGCTGCCCGGATGGATGTTGCTTTCGAGCATCATGCCGACGATCGAGCGGTCGCCAGCCCGCCGCTGCTCGAGCACGTCGCGCCATACGATCGACTGCCGCGTCGGGTCTTTGCCGGAGTTGGCATGGCTGCAGTCGACCACGATCCGCGGCGGCAGCCCCGCCTTCTCCATGAGCGTGCGGGCATTCTCCATCACCTCCGGAGAGTAGTTGGAGCCCGAACGGCCACCGCGGAGCATGAGCACTCCCCAGGGGTTGCCCGTGGTCGAGACCACACAGGTGCCGCCGTCGTTGTCGATGCCCAGGAAGCTGTGGGGTGTTTTCGCCGCGAGCATCGCGTCGATCGCAGCCTGCAGCGAGCCGTCGGTGGAGTTTTTGAAGCCCACGGGCATCGACAGGCCACTGGCCATCTGGCGGTGGGTCGGGCTCTCCGTCGTGCGGGCGCCGATCGCTCCGAGCACGATCGTGTCGGCGATGTATTGCGGGGTGATCGGTTCGAGAAACTCGGTGGCCGTCGGCAGGCCCATCCGAGCGATCTCGATGAGCAGCGAGCGGCCCAGCCGCAGGCCCGTGCCCACGTCGAATGAGTCGTCGAGGTGGGGGTCGTTGATCAGCCCCTTCCAGCCGACGGTTGTCCGCGGCTTCTCGAAATACACCCGCATGATCACGAGCAGACGGTCGGCGAGGCTGTCGGCCAGCTCGTGCAGGCGGGCGGCGTAGTCGCGGGCGCCGTCTAGATCGTGGATCGAGCAGGGGCCCACGACCACGATCAGCCGTGGGTCGCTGCCGCCGAGCACCGCCTCCACGGCCGGGCGTCCGGCCAGGACGGTCTCGAGCGCAGCGCCGTCGAGCGGCAGCAGCGCACAGAGCCGGGACGGCGGCACAAGGGGCTCGAGGCTCCTGATTCGGAGGTTTGACGTCGTTGGTGCGGTGACTGCGGGCATCCCCAAACTCTACACTACCCCGCGGTGCATGCGGGGAGAAACCGGCGGGGGTTTGACCACGCTCGGTGACGCTGGTTCAATCCGCTTCCAGAGCGGTCGCGTAGCGGCCTCAGGATGTCAGGTACCGGCGGACGGGAAGGAACTCGCACCGTGACGAAGCACGTGTTCGTGACTGGCGGTGTCGTCAGTTCGCTGGGCAAAGGACTCACCAGCGCCTCGATCGGCATGCTCCTCGAGGCCCGCGGGCTGCGGGTGAGGATGCAGAAGCTCGACCCCTACATCAACGTCGATCCGGGCACGATGAGCCCGTATCAGCACGGCGAGGTGTATGTGCTCGACGACGGGAGCGAGACCGACCTCGATCTCGGGCACTACGAACGCTTCACGTCGACGAAGCTCACCCGCGAAAGCAACTACACGACCGGCCAGATCTACCTGTCGGTGATCAACAAGGAGCGACGGGGCGAATTTCTCGGCAAGACCGTGCAGGTGATCCCGCACATCACCAACGAGATCAAGGAGATGGTGCGGAACCTCGCCGACGCCGACACCGACGTCGCGATCACCGAGATCGGCGGCACGGTGGGCGACATCGAGAGCCTGCCATTCCTCGAGGCGATCCGGCAGATTCCGCTGGAAGTGGGCCGCGAGAACTGCATGTTTATCCACCTCACGCTCGTGCCCTATCTCAAGGCGGCGGGGGAACTGAAGACCAAGCCCACGCAGCACTCCGTCGGCCTCCTCCGCCAAATCGGCATCCAGCCCGACATCCTCGTCTGCCGCACGGAGCGAGGGCTCGACATCTCCGACCGGGAGAAGATCGCGCTGTTTTGCAACGTGCCGCTCGACGCGGTGATCGAGGAGCGCGACAAGGATTTCTCGATCTACGAGGTGCCGCTCTCGCTGCAGGCGAACCGGATCGACGAGATCATCCTGCGACGCTTCGGCATCCAGGCCCCGGCCGCGGATTTGGAGGAGTGGCACGAAATCCTGCACCGCCTGCGAAACCCGGAGCATGAGGTGTCGATCGCGCTGGTCGGCAAATACGCAGAGCACCGCGACGCCTACAAGAGCATCTACGAGGCGCTCGATCACGGCGGCATCGCCCAGCGGACGCAGGTGCGCGTGCAGCCGATCAAGAGCGAAGACATCGAGCGAGAGGGGGCTGAGCGGCTCCTCGCCGGGTTTGACGGGCTGCTCGTGCCGGGCGGCTTCGGCGAGCGGGGCATCGAGGGCAAGGTCGAGGCGATCCGCTTTGCCCGCGAACGCAAACTCCCGTTTCTGGGCATCTGCCTGGGGATGCAGTGCGCGGTGATCGACGTCGCCCGCCACTGCGCGGGCCTGGAGGACGCCCACTCGACCGAGTTCAACCGCAACACGCCCCATCCGGTGATCTGCCTGATGGACGAGCAGCACGCCGTGGTCGACAAGGGGGGCACGATGCGACTCGGTGCCCAACCCGCCGTGCTCGCCGAGGGCACGAAGTCGGCGGCCGCTTACGGCACGACGCGGATCGAGGAACGGCACCGCCACCGCTACGAGTTCAACGCGAAGTATCGCGAGCAGCTCGAGCGGGCCGGCCTTGTGATCGCCGGCACGAATCCAGAGGGGACGCTGGTGGAGATCGTGGAGTTGGCCGACCACCCGTGGTTTGTGGCCGTGCAGTTTCACCCCGAGTTCAAGAGCAAGCCGACGGCGGCCCACCCGCTCTTCGCGGGCCTCGTGGCCGCGGCGGTGGAGCGACATGCCGGCAGCGCGTGGGTGACCGAGGCCTGAAGATTCCGACGCTATTCCAGGAGCAGCCATGAGTGACGATGCGGCGCTAACCGAAGACTCCGAGCAGGACCTGCCCGCAGAGGGCAAGATGCCCCCGGCGACCTTGGATTTTCTGGTGCATACGCTCTTCACGCAGGCGCTGATGGCGCTGGGGCGGATTCCGAATCCGATTACGAAGCAGGCGATCACCAACATCCCTACGGCGAAGCACTTCATCGACACGCTCGACATGCTTGGGCAGAAGACCGCCGGCAATCTCTCCACCGACGAGAAGCGCCTGCTCGAGGAGGTTCAGCACCAACTCCGGACGATGTACGTCGAGGCCCTGAAATGACCACCCGGTGGTCTGCCCTTGCACTGCTGATGGCGGCCCTGCCGGCGATCGTGACGGCGGCCGTGACGGTCGACATGCACGAGAACAGGATCGACGTGGCGATCGACGGCAAGCCCTTTACGTCGTATGTCTACGCGGGCCATTGCAAGCCGATTTTGTTTCCCGTGCTTGGCCCCGGCGGCGTCGCCATGACGCGGTCCTGGCCGATGGTCGAAGGGGTCGCCGGAGAACCACACGACCATCCGCATCACGAGTCGATCTGGTTTACGCACGGCGCCGTCAACGGAATCGACTTCTGGGCCTCGCACCCGGCGGCCGCTCACCCGGAGCAGCGGATCAACAACCGAATCGAGCACGCCACGCTCGTGAAGGCTGAGGGCGGCCAGGAGGGCGTGATTGAGACGAAAAACCGTTGGCTGAAGGCCGACGGCACGCAGGTCTGCAGCGACACGCGGCGGATCGTTTTTAGCGGCGACGGCACGTCGCGGGCGATCGACTATTCGATCACGATCCATGCCGATCACGGTCTGCTGACGTTAGGCGACACGAAGGAAGGGGTGATGGGTCTGCGGGTGCCCGTGCAGCTGCAGCTCAAAAATCTCGAGGGCTCCAAGGGGGCCGCAGGCCACTGCACCAACTCCGAGGGGCACTCTGACGCCGACGCGTGGGGCAAGGCGGCTCGCTGGGTGGCCTACTGGGGGCCGATCGATGGCCACACTGTGGGCCTCGCCATGCTCGACCATCCCGACAACCTTCGGCATCCGACGCACTGGCATGCCCGCGACTACGGACTTGTCGCCGCGAATCCCTTTGGGTTGCACGACTTCACCGGGGCCGCAAAGGGCACAGGCGACTTCACGATCCCCGCCGGCGGCTCGCTTACGCTGCGGTATCTCATCGTGCTGCATGAGGGCGATTCCGAAGCCGCCGGCATCGAGGCCCTCTGGAAGAAGTGGACGCACGACGAGCGCCCGAGCAAAGTGCAGGTCGATCGCCACCCGCAGGCTACCCCATGACCGCGACGATCCTGGACGGCAAGGCTCTCGCGGGCCGCATCGAGACTGAGCTCTGTGGAGAGGCAGAGACTTTCGCCGGGGTGTTTTCCCGACGGCCGAGGCTTGTGGTGGTGCTTGTCGGCGACATGGCGGCAAGCGCCTCTTATGTGAAGAGCAAGGCGGCGGCGGCTGGCCGCGTGGGCATCGACTCGGAGGTCGTGGCGATGCCAGCGACGGCGAGCACTGCCGAACTCGTGGCGCTCGTGCAGGCGATCGCCCGCAATGAACACGGGCCCGCCGACGGGATCCTCGTGCAACTCCCGCTGCCGTCGCATGTCGACACGGTCGCCGTGCTCGACGCGGTGCCCCCCGATCGCGACGTCGACGGCTTCCATCCCGAAAATGCCGGCTTGCTTTCGCAGGGTCGGCCGCGGTTTATTCCGTGCACGGCGGCCGGCGTGCAGCGGATGCTGATCGACGCGGCTATCCCGACGGCCGGTAAGCATGTGGTGATCGTGGGTCGCAGCGACATCGTGGGCAAGCCGTTGGCGCTGCTGCTGGCCTCGCGTCCGCCGCTCGGCTGTCCGCCGGACGATACCGGGGGCTGCGACGCGACGGTGACGATCTGCCATAGCCGCTCCGGTGACATCGGAGCGCTGACACGGCAGGCCGACATCGTGGTGGCCGCCGTGGGCCGCCCGAAGTTGATCACGGCGATGATGGTGAAGCCCGGCGCGGCCGTGATTGACGTCGGGATCAACCGGGTCGACGGTGGGCTCGTGGGCGACGTCGACTACGGGCCGGTGAGCGAGGTCGCCGGGTGGATCTCCCCGGTGCCCGGTGGCGTGGGGCCGATGACGGTGGCGATGCTCCTCGCCAACACCCTCCTCGCCGCTGAACTCCGCCTCGGCAAGCGCTGACCCCCCGGGGCTCCCCGCCGACGTGGCGATGCGATTTGTCACGCGCACGTGGAGGCGGCGTGGCGGTGGTGCCCTCAAAAAGCCCGGAGCGCAAGCGATGGGAATACGCGTGGCGACTTTGGTAGTCGCGTGGAGCGGGTTGGCGTGGAGGCCATATTCCCCGCGCTCGCGCTTGGGGCTTCCTGACCCGTTGACCAAAGAATATACGCCCGTACACTCTTTGGAATGTCGCACGAACCCGGTTCCATCATCCGCCCCGATCCTGTCGCGTTATTTCTCACGTGGACGACCTACGGGTCGTGGCTTCCCGGGGACAGCCGTGGGTGGGTGGATCGACGTGGTGGTGTTCAGGTGGCAAACCGATTCGTCGAGCAGGCCGCCCGGCGGCAGATGGTGATGCGACCGATCACGCTCACGTCGCTCCAGCGAGGCGTCGTCGCACGGTCGATCGCAGCACACTGTCGTTTCCGCGGTTGGACGCTACATGCGTGTCAGTGCCGCACTCAACACGTGCATGTTGTCTTGACCGCAGTTGATTCTTCCGCGAGCACCGCGATGAGCGAACTCAAGGCGTGGGGGACCCGTGCCCTCGATACGCACGAGGAGCGGCGGAGCGTGTCGAAGTCGTGGCGGTGGTGGGCCAAAGGTGGAAGCGGCCGACTTCTCTTCGATCAGCGAAGTCTCGAGGATGTGGCGATCTATGTGCGGGATTGCCAAGAGCGGCCCCGCCAAAACGAATGACTCTATGGGATGCGGGCCGTATTCCCCGCGCTCGCGCTTGGGGCTTCCTGACGGCGTGGCGGTGGTGCCCTCAAGAAGCCCGGAGCGCAAGCGATGGGAATACGCGTGGCGACTTCGGTAGTCGCGTGGAGCGGGTTGGCGTGGAAGCCATATTCCCCGCGCTCGCGCTTGGGGCTTCCTGACGGCAGGCGGCGTAGCCTCGTCTTCCCAGGCCTTCCAGGCCGTTGTTTTTAGGGAAAACCCGCCCTTGAACGCGTCCGGGAGGATCACTACCCTCCCCACCCGTCCGGAAGATGTGACAAGCAAAGTCATCCCATCCTGCCGGCGCGTGCGCAGCCTTCGCTGTCGGACGTTCGCCGGGCTGCGATGGGCTCGACCCACCGCGATTTCCGATCACTTCCCGAACCCGTCCTGGCCCGTGCGAGAAGTCGGTACATGAACTATTTTCTCAGGGCTTTGAGGGAAGCTTCAAAGAGTTGGCCGCTGCTCGCAGCGGCGCTGCTTTGCTCCGCCGGCGTTGCCGCCCTGTGGGGCGCGAATATCGCCGCCCTTTTTCCGATCATCGAAGTCACGCTCAAGGGCGACTCGCTGCAGTCGTGGAACGAGCGGCGGCTTGAGGAGTCTCAACGGCGGATCGAGGTGGCGCATGCCACGATCGCCGATCTCGAGAAACGGCTGGCCGCGGGGATACCCGATGCCGGCGAGGCGAAGAAGTCTCAAAACCAACTCGATACCTTCCGGCTGTCGGTGCGGGGCGACCAGGCGATCGCCCTCTCGGCCCAGCACCTTGCCCCCTGGATTGATCGCTTCCTGCCGCGCGACCCGTTTAAGACGGTGCTCCTCGTGGTGGCGTTTGTCGTGATCAGCACGTTCGTCAAGCACGTGCTGCTCATGGGCAGCACACTGCTGGTGAGCTGGGTGGCGATGACCATCAGCCGCAACATCCGGCTCAAGGTCTTCGACAAGGCCCTCGCGCTCGACCGGGCCCAGTTCATGAAGTGGGGCTCCGCAGGCTTCATGGCCCAGGTCACGAGCACGTCAGACATGCTCGCCAGCGGCATCACGAGCGTGTACGGCGGCGCCATCACCGAGCCGCTCAAGATCATGACCTGCCTCGGGTTCGCGTTTATGGTCTCGTGGCGGCTGACGCTGGCCTGCCTGACGCTGGCGCCCGTCGTGGGCTTCTTGATGGTCTGGCTCAACCGCCGAATCCGCAACGTCTCGAAGAACATCCTCTCCCGCTCGCGGGGATTCCACCATGTGCTCCTCGAGGCCCTCAACAACGTGTTGACCGTCCAGGCCTACACGATGGAAGGCTTCGAACGGCAGCGATTCCGCACCTGCACCGGCGACATGATGAAAACGGGCATGTGGCACTCCTTCTATCACGCCCTGGCCAACCCGATCACGGAGATCCTCGGCATCGGCATGGTCGCCACGTCGATCGCCGTCGGGGCATGGCTCGTGATCAATCAGGAGACGAAGATCTTCGGAATCACGATGACCGACCAGCCGATGACGGTGCCGGGCATCATGATCTTCTTTGGATTCCTGATCGGGGCCAGCGACCCAGTGCGGAAGCTCTCCGGCGTAATCACCGGGCTCAACATCGGAATAGTGGGTGCCCAGGGGCTCTATCCGTTGCTCGACATGCCCTCCAAGCTGGCCGAGGCGGTGCATCCGCGGGAGGTGCCCTCGCCCCATCAGGAGATCCGGCTCGAGAACGTGTCGTTCTCCTACGACGGGATCGATACCGTTCTCAAGGATGTGAACGTCGCAATCCGGTTTGGTGAACGCGTGGCGATCGTGGGACCCAACGGCGGCGGCAAGAGCACGCTCGTGAACGTGATCTGCCGGTTTTACGACCCAACGCAGGGCCGCGTGCTGATCGACGGCGTGCCGCTGACGGAGGTCGCGCTCCATGACCTGCGGGGGCGAATCGCCATGGTCACGCAGCAGACCGAACTCTTCAATGAGTCGATCCTCTACAACATCCGTTACGGCCGCTGGGATGCCGCCGACGAGGAGATCGAGGAGGCTGCCCGCCGGGCGCACGCCCACGAGTTCATCTCGGAGTTTCCGGAAGGCTACCGCACGATGGTGGGCCCCAACGGCTTCCGGCTCTCGGGCGGCCAGCGGCAGCGAATCGCGCTGGCCCGGGCCTTCCTCCGGAACGCTGAGATTCTCGTGCTCGACGAGGCCACGAGTCAGATCGACGTGGACAGCGAGCGGCTCATTCACGCGGCCCTCTCAGCCTACGTCGAGAACCGCACCGTGATCATGATCACGCACCGCGCCAGCACGCTGGCGCTCGCCGATGCGATCATCGAGGTCGATCATGGCATCGTCACCAAGCGTCCGGCGCGACAGCAGCAGGCTGCCTGACCCCTTTCGCCAGATCGGGCCGCTCAGTGATAGAATCGTGTTCATGAGTGGAAACGTCGCTTGCTCCTGCGGATACCAAGGCCCGGGCGTGCAAGAGGGCACGACGGTCGTGTGTCCGATCTGTCGCACGCCTGCGGCCGCGAGCGAAAAGACCTACCGGATTCCCTGCCCCAGAGGCCACGTGCTCACGGCGCGGGACGAGTGGCTGGGGCGTGAGATGGTCTGTCCGCAGTGCAACGAGCCATTCGTGCTCCGGGCGACCGACAGTCTCGAATATCGCAAGGCGCAAAAGCAGCGTCAGGAGGAGACCGATGCCCGTCAGTCGCAGGTCTGGCTTCACCGGGCAGTCATCGCGGGCGTGATCGTCATCCTGTCATTCGTGGTGATGGTCGTGCTCAGCATGAATCCGCAGTTGTTCCAGCCGCAGAAGTGAGTTCGCGCTTCGGGTGGGGCTGCGCGGGGAATACGCTCCCGACCTCGTCTCGTTCCGCGCCGCCAACACGGTCACCACCCGTATTCCCGGCGCTTGCGCTTCGGGCTTTTTGGGGGCACCGCCTCCCGTCAGGAAGCCCCAAGCGCGAGCGCGGGGAATACGGCCTCGACCGCGTCAGCCGAGGCGGTCGTTCCACCGAGCGGCCTCTTTGGGCTCGTAGTAGGCCGGCTCGAAGCTGTCGCGGACGATCGTCCGCAGCGCCCGCAAATCGGCCGTGCCCCCACGGCCTGCCAGTTGCACAAGCAGATTGCCGATCGCGGTGGCCTCCACCGGGCCCGCGACGACCGGCCGAGCCGTCGCATCGGCGATCATCTGGCAGAGGAGCGTGTTTTTCACCCCGCCGCCCACGATGTGCACGCGGGACACCCGGCGGCCGAGAAGCGTATCGAGTTCGGCCAGAGTTCGCCGCACCGCCATAGCGACGCTCTCGAGCGCCGTGCGGACCACGGCGGCCGTCGACTCGGGCACCGGCTCCCCGGTCGCCTTGGCCAGCGCCCGGATCGCCTCCGGCATATCGGCCGGAGCCACGAGCGACGGATGGTTGGGGTCGACGAGCGTGACCAGCGGCGGCGCCTCTGCCGCTAGCGCCGTGAGCTGTTCCCAGGTCCAGCCCTTGCCGGCCCGCTGCCATGCCGCCCGGCATTGTTGGACGAGCCACAGGCCGCAGACGTTTTTGAGGAGTCGGGTCGTGCCCCCGACGCCGCCCTCGTTGGTGAAGTTGCGGGCCAGGCATTCGGCCGTGACCAGCGGCCGGTCGAGTTCGGCACCAACCAGGGCCCACGTGCCCAGGCTCACGTAGCACCAGTCGGGTCGTGCGCTCGGCGGTTCGGTCGCAGGGACGGCGGCCACGGCACTCGCCGTGTCATGGGTGCCGGGGACGATCACGCGAACGCCGGTGAGCCCCGTCTCTGCGGCGACGTCGGGCCGCAGGCCGCCGAGATTCGTCCCGGGGTCGGTGAGCGGGCCAAATACACCCCGCGGCAGACCAAAACGCTCGAGCATTCCGAATGCCCAGTCGCTGCTCTGTGGGTCGTAGCACTGCGTGGTCGAGGCGTTGGTCCGCTCGTTGGACCGTTCGCCCGACAGCAGCCAGTGAAAAAGATCAGGGATCATCAGCATCCGCTCGGCGGCCGCAAGCACACTCGACTTCGACTCCTTGAGCGCCAGAAACTGGTAGAGCGAGTTGATTTCCATGAACTGCAGGCCGGTGGCGGCGAAGATGTCGGCGCGCGGCACGATCTTCTCAGCAGCGGCCAGCAGGCCACGAGTGCGCGAGTCGCGGTAGCAGACCGGATTGGCGAGGAGGGCCCCATCGGCGCCGAGGAACGAGAAGTCGACTCCCCAGGTATCGACTCCCACGGTGGAGATCGAGCGGCCGTGGCGATCCACGGACGCCCGGAGACCGGTGACCACCTCCTGCCACAGCCGCGGCAGGTCCCAGACGAGTTGGCCGCCCATCGACACTGGCCCGTTCTCGAACCGGTGAAGTTCTTCGAGTTCGAGCAGCCGGCCGTCGAAACTGCCGGACACGATCCGTCCGCTCGAAGCGCCTAAATCGACCGCCAACGCCACGTTGCGTGCCATGAGCCCTGTTCCTCGCGGGTGAGGACGAGATTGTGAGGTTTTCCCCGAGGATGGGCAGGGGGCAGCGTAGAGACCGGGCAGGCCTGTGAAACCCTGCGGGTCGTGCAGGACCGGATGCGTGCCGGCCAGCGGGATGGCCGATTGAAAATCCCGACGGGCGAATCTTGCAATAGTTGAGCAACGTGGTAAGGATTCGGATATGACTGCCACGACCGCTGCGGCGGAACTGAAACCGGACGGGGTGTCGGACGCGATCCGCGAGGAGCTCGCCCGGGCCAGCCGGTCGCTCGAATCGGCGACTCCCGAGGAGATCATCCGCTGGGCTGTCGGTCGGTTTGGCGACAAACTCACCATGGCCACGGCCTTCGGGCCGGAGGGCTGCCTGATCATCCACTGGCTCGCGGCGATCGCCCCGCAGACCTACGTCTTCAATCTCGACACCGGCTACCAGTTTCCGGAGACGCTCGCTCTCCGCGACCGGATCGCGAAGCGATATGGCATCGAGGTCGTCCTCGCGCGGCCCGAAACCGATGTCGACGAGTATGAGCGGCAGCACGGGGGACCGCTCTACCGCACCGACCCCGACCGTTGCTGCGCCGATCGGAAACTCGCGGTCGTGAAGCGTGTGCTCGTGAACTACACCGCCTGGATGAGCGGCATCCGCCGCGACCAAAGCCCCGACCGGGCGGCTGCGCCGCTCGTGGGCTGGGACCACAAGTTTGGGGTGGTGAAGATTTCACCCCTGGCAAACTTCACGAAGGCCAGCGTCTGGGATGCGATCATCCGCGACAACGTGCCCTACAACCCGCTCCACGACAAGGGCTACGTGAGCATCGGCTGTGTGCCCTGCACGCGGGCCGTGACCGCGGGCGAGGACGAGCGCGCCGGCCGCTGGAGCGGCTCCGTGAAGACCGAGTGCGGACTCCATTCCCGCTGAACCCGCGAGGCCTGCCATGCGCCTGTCTGCGAAAACCGAGTATGCCGCGATGGCTGCGGTCGAGTTGGCGCGACGCAGCGACGCCGTCGAGCCGGTGCGGATCAGGGCGATCTGCGAAGCGCAGGGCGTGCCCGCGAGATTCCTCGTGCACATCCTTCTGCAAATGAAGGCGGCCGGCATCGTGGCGAGTACCCGGGGCGCCGCCGGCGGATATCGGCTCGCCCGGCCCCCGGAAACGATCACACTCGACGACATTCGCCGCGCCGTAGATGGCCCGGGTGACGCGGCGGCCCCGGTTACGGCCGCGCTCGCCCGGCGATCACGGACCGCGGCCGTGCTCGCGGCGGCATGGCACGAGGCCGCAGAGGCCGAGTCGGAGGCGCTCAGCGGCGTCACGCTCGCTGACCTCGCGGGACGATGCCGCTCCGCCACCGACGCGATGTATTACATCTGACAGCAAGGCCGAACACGCAGTGGGCGATCACGACGGTCGCCACCCGCATCCCCGTCGGCCTCCCGCCAGGAAGCCCCAAGCGCAAGCGCGGGGTAGACGCCCCGAATCCCACTCGGCTCCGCGCGATCATCTCGGTCGCCACCCGTCTACCCATCGCTCGCGCTCCGGGCTTCTTGCGGCCAGGAAGCGTCACCGCGTGAGCCGTACGCCCGCCTCCTGCCAGGAAGCCCCAAGCGCGTGCGCGGGGAATACGCCCCGCATCAGGCCTTCACGCGCTCGAGATACTCACCGGTCCGGGTGTCGACCTTGATCTGGTCGCCCTGCTCGATGAACGCCGGCACGATCACGTCGGCGCCCGTCTCCAACTTCACCGTCTTGGTGAGGTTCGTCGCCGTGTTGCCCCGCATCGCCGGTTCGGCGTACTCGACCTTGAGCACCATGTGGTTTGGCGGCTCGATCGAGATCGGATTGCTGTTGTAGAGCAGCATCGCGCAGACCGTGCCCTCCTTGATCCACTTCCAGGAGTCGTCGACCTGCTCCTTGGTGAGTTCGTACTGCTCGTAGTTGGCGTTGTCCATAAACACGAACTGCTCGCCCTGCTTGTAGAGGAACTGCGCCTCGATCGTGGCAATGTCGGCTGTGTCGAGCGAGTCGCCGCTCTTGTAGGTGCGGTCAAGGACGGTGTTGCGCAGCAGGTTCCGCAGTTTGCACTTGTAGAGTGCCTGCCCCTTGCCCGGCTTCACGAAGTTGCACTCGATCATGATGTATGGGTCGCCATCGATCTGGACCTTGAGACCCTTCTTGAACTCGCTCGTGTTGTAGGATGCCACTGCTGCTCGACGCTCCTGTGGATGGCCGCTTTCGCTTCCGGGTCTAACGCCCGTATTCTTACGGGTCGTCCAGAGTGGCCGCACCGCCCCGACCTGTCAACTTCCGCCGTCCGCTCCCGATGCCTACCGCCACACTCAAGCGCGACTCGACCGGCGTTGCCCCTGGATGGCAGCGAGAACTGGCCGACGCCATTCGCGACCCAGACGAACTCTGCCGCATGCTCGGGCTCGACCCCGGGCATGCCACCGAGGCACGGGCGTCGGCGGGGGGATTTTCGCTGCTTGTGCCGCGGGCCTTCGCTGCCCGCATGCGACACGGCGACGCCCGCGATCCGCTGCTGCTTCAGATTCTGCCGCAGCGGGCGGAGACGATCGACGCCGAGGGTTTCTCCGCCGATCCACTCGACGAGGCTGCGGCGCTTGCGGCCCCCGGTCTCGTCAAGAAATATGCCGGCCGTGCGCTGCTGCTCCTGACCGGCGGCTGTGCTGTGAACTGTCGCTACTGCTTTCGCCGTGAGTTTCCCTACGCGGCCAGCGGCGCCACCCGTCGCGGCGTCAACGAGGGGCTGGCCGCGATCGCCGCCGACGCATCGATCACCGAGGTGATTCTCTCGGGCGGCGACCCGCTGCTCGCCGACGACGCCTTCCTACACGGCGTGATCGCCCGTCTCGACGCCATGCCGCACCTCCGTCGGCTACGGATACACACCCGCCTGCCCGTCGTGCTGCCGTCACGGATTACGGCGGACCTGGTGGCTGTGCTCGGTGCCTCTCGGCTGGCCAAAGTCGTCGTCCTGCATGCCAACCACCCGGCCGAACTCGACGGGTCGGTCGCCGATGCGGTCCGCCGACTGGCCTCCACGCCGGCGGTGGTTCTCAACCAGACTGTCTTGCTGTCTGGTGTGAACGACTCCGCGGCCGTGCTGCGGTCGCTATCGGAGCGACTCGTCGAACTTGGCGTGGTACCGTACTATCTTCATTTGCTCGACCGTGTCCGTGGGGCCGCGCACTTCGACGTGCCGGAACCACAGGCCCTCCACCTCCATCGGCAACTGCGGGACTCGCTCCCGGGCTACGCGGTGCCGCGGCTTGTGCGCGAGGTGCCGGGCGAACCGGCAAAAGTCTGGCTGGGATAATTCGTTGAGAATGAACCTGGATTTCAAACAGCAGCCCACACACGTGGAGAGATCGCAATGAGAATGCTCATCGGGGTGGACGGTTCGGAGACCTCGCTCAACGCGGTGCGAATGGCCGCTGGCATTTGTGATCCGGTTGCGGATCTGTTCGCGCTCTACTACTCGCCGCGCGAGCTCGAGAAGCGGGTGACCAACGGATCGCGGTCGATCATCGGTGGTGCCGCGGCGGCCGTGTTTGCCGACGCCCGCGATCTGCTCCCGGCCGATGTCGCCTCCCGGACCGAGTTTATCCAGAGTGACGCGGCCGCCGCCTTGGGCATTCTCGACTCCGCCGCCACCTGGCAGGCCGACATGATCGTGGTCGGCGCCCAGGGCCTCGGCTCACTGCAACAGCTCCTCCTCGGCAGCGTCTCCCGCGCCGTCGTGCACGGGGCTCGCCTCCCGGTGCTCGTGGTGCGGTCGGCGCCGCCAAAGGACCGCGGGCTCAAGGTGCTCGCTTGCCATCATCCGGCCAGCGCCGCCGCGGTTGCGAAGGCACTCGGCCACGTTCACTGGCCAGCCAGCACCGAGGGATCCATGATCGGTGTCGCCGAGGCGCTGCTCGCCGGTCCGCTGCCGTCGTGGCTCGAGAACCGGGTCCGTGATCCCGACACGGCCGCCGTCGCGAAGGCCTGGCAACAAGAGCATGATGGCGAGGTGACGGCGCTCGAGGGCACACTCACCGCGTTTGCCGGGACGCTCCCGGCCGCCTTCCGTTCGGCCAAGCCGATCGTGTCGCAGGGCAATGCCGGCGAGAAGATTCTGGAGCGGGCCACGGCCGACGGAATCGACCTTATTGTGATCGGTCGCACGCCGACCGACGCGCTCACCCGGTGGCTGCTCGGCAGCACCTCGGAGGCCGTGCTCTCACGTGCCGCCGCCAGCGTGTTGATCGTGCCCGTCGAGAAGTAGGAGCGACGGGTATGTGGGGTTAGTCCCAATACCACGCGTCAGCCGGCAGATCCTTGGCGGCGGTGCGGGCGGCGTTGACCTCGCCCTTCTCATCCATGATCAGGTTCGGGGCAGCGAGCGCCATCCGCGGATGGACCGTCACCCCGCCACCAATTGGCGTGAGCAGCCGATTGTTGCGCCACACGGCATGGATCGCCGTCTCGGCCTGGGCAGGTGGCGTGAGCCGCTCGACCGGATAGGCTTTCTCGTCACGGAGCGTCTTGGCGCCCCAGCCCGCCTTGCCGTAGGCGTCGTGCTCCTGCAGGTAGGCCGCAGCCACGACGAGGTCGATCATGGTGCGGAGCTGGGCATAGACCGGGCTCTTGGCGGCGATCTTCGCGTATTCGCGAGTGAACGCCTCGGTGAACGTCTTGCTCGGCTTGTCGGCCCGGGTGGCGGAGAGGCGGGTGCCGTCGGCGCGGACCACCTCGTCGGCACCACAGAGTTTTACTCCGCGACCGACGAGTTCGATCGCGAGGTCGTCTTCGGCGATTCTCACGCACTCGTAGTCGGGCACGAAGTACCATCGTTGCAGGGCGTTGGCCGCCACGGACCCGGCACTGGCCAGATCGATCCACGTGGGCATCCTCACCGGGGGCTGCTCGAGCCCGATACCGATTAGTTTCATCCGGTAGTCGGCCTCCACCATCACCTGCGCGAAGTGGGTCGCCGCGGGCACACCCTGCACGCTCACCGTCTGCGGCCCGAGCGCCTCTTTCATGCCGGCGATGATCTGATCCGTTCCACCCTGCGGATTGAGCCGGCCGGTCTTGCGGAGAAAATCCTGCATCGCGGCCAGGCCCTCCTTCGTCGGGTCGATGGAGCAGCCGACGAGGCGATCCTGCGGTTGGCCGGGGGCGAAGGCACGGATGGCGGTGGCGAGATCCTCGAGCAGAACGGTCGGGCTGCCGGTTTCGACGCCGACGACACGACCCGCGGCATTGGTCATCCAGGGCTCGGCGGGGCCCGCGAGCACGATCTCACCGGGTGTGTCGCCTTCGGCGGGATAGACGAAGATGTATTGCACGCGGGTCAGACCGGCGAGCTTCTCGATCTCGTCGGGAATGCCGCGGCCATCGGCCGCATGCTTGGCGAGAGCCGCCTCGAGCCGCGAGAGAGCCACCTTCCGCAGCGGCACCCGCTTCTGGAGATCGCCCGGCAGTGCAGCCACGGCCGCCTTCTGCCGATCGGCCGCGAGTCCAGGGTCAGCTACCGCTCGGGTCCGCAGCACGCCGTTGGCATCGACCATCACGCCGGCGGCACTTTGTGCGAACACCGGTCGATGGGCCAAGGCGGCGACCACCGTGGCGATCGCCACGACCACGCAAAGGATGCCGGAGCGGCTGGAGGTCAAGAGCATCGAGTTCACCCAGGACGCGAGGGACGAGAGACATCCACCAACACAGATATGGAGATTAGTGCTGCCGCGGGATGGGGGCAATGCGAGGTTCAGCCCCGATTCGGCAGTTTTTCGGCCCGCGTCAGCCCGCGCCTGCGGGGGCACGGCCGGCACGGCCGCGGCGCGACGGGCCCTCCTCGCGACGGCCACCCAGCGCCACCGGCGCCCGCACGCAGCCGGAGCCGAGCAGGTCGACGAGCTCGTGGTGCAGTTGCTGCGTCCAGCCGACCTTGTCGCGGTCGGCCTCCATGAGCACCCGCGAGCCGTCCGCGAGGTCGAGCACCAGCCGCAGCGATGACTTGCCCGGATGCCGGCGGAAGATCTCGGCAAGCCGGTCGAGCACCGCGGCGTCGTGCACACCCTCAACGATCTTCACCGTGACGCTTCGCGGCTGGAGCCGCCAGATGTCGGCGATCGGTAGCAGCTCATTGACGATGAGGTTGGTCTCTTCGCTGCCAGCACGGCGGTCGATCGATCCGCCGACGACGACTACGGCGTCGGACTGGAGGTACTCACCGAGCCGCGCGTAGTCTTCCGGCCAGCAGATGCTCCGTACGAGGCCATTCATGTCCTCGAGGTCGAACATGCCATACCGCGTGTGCGTAGATCCGGGCCGGGCCTGCTTGGTGTTGGAGAGCTTGAGGGCGGCGACGAGGCCGCCGATCACGACGTTGTCTTTCGCCTTGGCCGCCCCAAGATCACCCGTGTCATGGGTGCACATCGCATCGATCACGCTCTGGAATTCGGCGAGTGGATGGCTGTGGATGTAGTAGCCGAGCACCTCCTTCTCGTTGGACCGCATTTCGAGATCCGAGAGCGGGGGCACATCGGGGAGGTCGGTCGGGGCCGCCGCCAACGGCTGCAGATCGTCGAGGGCCGCGAACAGGTTTTTCTGACCGCTCTTACGGTCGGCGAGTTGCGAGGCGCCGGCCGCCATCGCCCGCTCGACGCCGGCGAGCAATGCGCCGCGGTGGCCGCCGAGCGAATCCAGGGCGCCGGCCTTCGCGAGATTCTCGATCGCCGTCTTATTGACCAGTGAAGAATCGAGCCGGCCGCACAAGTCGTGCAGGTCGCGGAACGGCCCCCGTTTGGCCCGCTCAACGCCGATCGCTTCGGCGGCCTGCACGCCGCAGCCCTTCACCGCCGAAAGCCCAAACAGAATCCGGCCCCCGGCCACGCTGAAGTCGGCAGCCGAGGCATTCACGTCGGGCGGTGCCACCTCGATACCCATCCGGCGGCAGTCCTCGACGTGCTCGACGAGCAAGTCTTTCTTCTTGAAGTTGCGGCCCGTGATGTCACCGGAAAGCAGGGCGGCCATGAACTCGGTGGGGAAGTGGGTCTTGAGGTAGGCGGTCTGGAATGCGAGCAAGGCGTAGGCTGTGGAATGGCTCTTGTTGAAGCCGTAACCGGCGAACTTCTCGATCAGGGCGAAGACCTCCTCCGCCTGCTGCTTGGAGAGCCCCTGGGCCTGCGACCCGGCGACGAACTGCTCGCGGAACGCGGCGATGGTCTCCAGCTTCTTCTTGCTGATGGCCTTGATGCAGGTGTAGGCGCTCGAGAGCTCGATGCCGCCGAGCCGCTCCAGGATCCGCATCACCTGTTCCTGGTAGACCATCACGCCGTGGGTCTCACCGAGCACGTCCCTCATGACGGGATGAAGGAATTCGGGTCGCTTGCGGCCATGCTTCACGTTGACATATTCATCGACCATGCCGCCCTCGAGTGGGCCCGGCCGGTAGAGGGCGTTGACGGCGACGATGTCAAGAAAGTGGTCGGGCTTCATCCGCTGGAGTAGATCGCGGATTCCGCCACTTTCGAGCTGGAAGATGCCCTTCGTCTCGCCGCGGCAAAGCGTGGCGAAGGTCGCCTTGTCGTCGAGTGGGAACGCAAACGGATCCAGCCGTTGCTGCTGCGTGTTGAAGATGATCTCGAGCGTCTTGGCCACGACGGTGAGGTAGCGAAGGCCGAGGAAGTCCATCTTCATGAGGCCCGCCCGCTCGACGTCGTCCATGGCCCACTGCGTGATCACTTCCTCCTTGCCCGTCACCCGCTGCAGCGGCACGTATTCGACGAGCGGCCGGTCGGCGATCACGACGGCCGCGGCATGGGTGCCGACGTTACGGGCCAGGCCCTCGATCTGCTTGGCGAGATGGACGAGCTCGCGGATCTCGGGGTCGGCGTCGCAGGCGGCCGCCAGTTGCGAGCCAGTCGCGGCGGCGTCTTCGAGTGAAATACCGAGTTGGTCGGGCACGAGGGCCACGATCTGGTCGACCCGCAGGATCGCCATGCCCAGTGCCCGCCCCACGTCGCGGATTGCAGCCCGGGCCGCGAGCGTGCCGAACGTGCCGATCTGCGCGACATTCGCCTCACCGTATTTCTTCTTGACGTAGTCGATGACCTCACCACGCCGCTCCTTGCAGAAGTCGATGTCGATATCGGGCGCCTCGCGGCGGTTGACGTCGAGAAACCGCTCGAAGAGCAGGTCGTATTCCAGCGGGCAGACGTGCGAGAGATAGAGGGAATAGGCGACGAGCGACCCCACGCCCGAGCCTCGCGCTGCGGCCGGGATGCCCTGCTCCCGAGCGTGTCGCACGAAGTCCCAGACGATGAGGAAGTAGCTGGCGTAGCCGAGTGTGTCGATCACGTCGAGCTCACGGTCGAGTCGCTCGACCACCTGCTCGTGCAGTTCACTGGTGGCTGTGTCGGCCGGCACGACGCCCCCGGCCCAGCGCTTGGGCACGCTCGCATACCGCTCACGGAGACCCTCCAGACAGAGCCGGCGGAGCTCCTCTGAGGCCGTCAGGCCACTCGGGACGTCGAAGCCGGGGAAGTGTCGCTTGCCGAGGTCGAGGTCGATCGAAACCGACTCGGCGATCTCCTGGCTGCGGCTCACCGCACCCGACACCAGCCCGCGGTCGAGGCCGACGAACGCCTCGTGCATCTCCACAGGGCTCTTGAGATAGAACTCGCTTGAGTCCATGCGCATCCGCGAGGTGTCGTTACGGAACCGGCCGGTGTTGACGCACAGCAGGATGTCTTGCGCCTCGGCGTCTTCGCGGTTGACGTAGTGGCAGTCGCAGGTGGCCACCGGCGGGATACCAAGCTCCTTCGAGATCTCAAGGGCGACGTCCGTCACCTGCCGCTGCACGTCGAGGCCGTTGTCCTGGATCTCGATGAAGTAGCGGTCGCCGAAGGTCTTCTGAAACCAGCCCGCCACCTCGCGGGCCTGGGCGAGCGACTCCCGCTGCTCCCGCGAACTGCCGATGAGCGACCGGCTGAACTCGCCCGATAGGCAGCCCGACAGGCAGATCAGGCCCTCGCCGTACTCGGCCAACAGTTCGCGGTCGATCCGCGGCTTGAAATAGAAGCCCTCGAGATAGGCCTTCGTGGCCAGCTTGAGCAGGTTGGCGAAGCCGGTGCGGTCGCGGGCCAGAAGCGTGAGGTGGTAGCTCGAATCCCGCTGGCTGCCCGCATCTTTCTGGAAGCGGCTGCCGGGGGCGATGTAGGCCTCGTAGCCGATGATCGGGTTGATCTTCGCGGCCTTCGCGGCCTCATAAAACTCCAAGGCACCGTGGAGGTTGCCATGGTCGGTGATGGCCAGGGCATTCATGCCCAGCTCCACCGTGCGGTTGACGAGCCGCTCGATCGAGCTTGCGCCGTCGAGGAGGCTGTAGTGACTGTGGCAGTGAAGGTGGGCGAACGACTGCGTGCTCATCCGTGTGCCTCGCGAAGGGAGACGAGAGTCTAGCAAACACCGACAGCGACCCGTATTCCCCACGCTCGCGATTGGGGCTTCCTGTCGGGAACCGGAGCCGTGCCGCGTGCGCGGTTGCGCGCCCTGGCGGGAGGCTCCGCCCGATTACGGTTCGCCGATCTGGCGGAGCAACTCGGCGAGGCGAGCTTGGAGTTCGAGCACGGCCTGCCAGTTGGAAAACTCGAGTTCTACCTTCTCGGCGTTGGCCCGCATCACGGCCCCCTCACTCGCATCGCGAAGGACATTCTGGACGTACTCGAGCAGTTCGCTCAGCTCCGCCGACTGTGCCGGGCTGAGCCGTTCGGGCAGCGGCGGCGGACCCGAGGGCAACAGCGGCGACCGTACCGCCGAGACGTCTTCGATCACGTCGGAGTGTTGCTCGGCGATCCGCCGCATCCGCTCCCCGAGCTCCTGGGCGCGGCCGGCGGCGGCCGGCGGGTGTTTTGCCGCGATGGCCGCGATGCGGCGGTCGATGTCGCTGTGTGAACCGACCAGCAGGAGCGATCGCCCCAGCGAGATCATGTCGCCGTGGCGGACGATCCGCACCTGGATGTCCTCGCCGTTGACCTTGGTGCCGTTCGTGCTCTCGAGGTCAGTGGCGACGATCTTGTCGTTATCTTGCTGCAGCTTGAGGTGGTAGCGGCTGATCCGCTCGTCGTTGAGCTGGATCGAGTTGCCCTCCTCGCGGCCGATGGTCACCGGCGTGGGAAGGTCGCTGAACACCCGGCCCCGGTCGGCGCCGTGGAGGACGCGAAGTGTGATGTGTGCCATGAAAAACCGTCCGCGGATGGGCCCGCGGTCGCGGGGAGCGTCCCAGAGCCGTCCGCCCCGACGAGTCTCTCTGTCAAAGATACACGACGCCAGCCCCCGGGCAGCCTGGCCGCCAGCGGGTTTCGCCGCCGTCCGGTTGACCGATCAGCAAAACCGTTACGATTGGTGTCAGGCACCCGTAGCTCAATTGGATAGAGCATCGGTCTTCGGAACCGAGGGTTGGGAGTTCGAGCCTCTCCGGGTGTATTTCAGTTTTCGACGGATCCCGGGTCTCGCGGAGTTTCCGCGGAGGCTCCGCCAGGGCTGAGCCGCCCCACCGGCCGCCCCTCGCCGTTGAAAAAATCCACGCCGCCGTCGCGGCTTTCCGGACCGGTTCCGATCGCGACCGCCACGATGCCCGTGCCATCGTTGACCTCGATCCGCCCGCCACCACCCCCTTTGACGCGACCGACGTGCACGAGCTTCGTGTCGTCTTCCGCCGCGATCACGATCTCCCCGCAGACGATCCGGCCGGCCTCGACGACACTCACCGAGAGCTTGTCGGGCGGCACCGCCACGGCGCGGAGTGCGAGCCCGATCGCGAGGAACAACAGCGGATAGACCGTCCAGCGTTCGCGGCTGTTCATGGTCAGTCGCCGTGCGTTTCGCGCAGGCGGGCGGAGAGTCGTAGGATGTGGTGGACCCGCTCGAACTGGTCGAGCCAGTCGGACACGACCGCGGCAATCGCCTCCGACGGGGGCGGCGCGGCGCCGGACGCGCACGACGAACCGAGCTGGGCCGTAGCCGTGGCCCGGTACGCGGAGAGCGTACGGTCGCCATAGAAGAGGATGGGCGTGAAATCCTCACTGAAGAATGCGGCGACGGGCACCCGCTGTCCGCCGCAGACCTTGAGATGGGCGGCGATGTCGGGCAAGACGTCGCGGTCGAGAAACCGCAGGTCGATCGTGGGCGCGGCCGCCGCGAAGTGCGCGAAGATCGGGCACTGGTTCACGCAGTCACCGCACCAGGCGCCGGCGAGCACGAGCACCGGCATCGTCCGCACGAAGCCGCCGAGCAACTGCCGTTGGGCCGGAGTGAGCACGACCTTTTCGTGAAAGGCGGTCCACCGCCCGCGCTGCTCGTTTGTGCCGTGGCGTTCCAGAAACGCAGCGTAGGGCAGTGCCGCCGCGAAGGCGGCCGCCCACGCCTCTGGTGTCGGCGGTGCGCCGGCGGACGGGATTGGCAACGCAGGGGTAATCGCAGGGGTGATCAGGGGGACGGCGTTTGCCATCGGGAGAACTCCTTGGTTGAGCAGCTGCCGGTCGGGAGCGCGGCGATCATACCCGTTCCCTCCCAGTCCGCGCCGACACACCTCCCTGCCGGCACCCGGCGGAATGCCGGCAGGCTGGGCTGGATGCGGCCCCGCCAACGGGCAGAACTTACTCCTGGAACGGGCATCGGAACGGCCTTGACCCAAAAAAAAACGATCCGTACTGTCCCCTCGCCTGAAGGCTACGGGGTTTCCTTTCGAGGTCGACCCCGCCCGATGTCGCCGGCAGCACGGATGCTCGCCGCCGACGTCGGGACAGTGGCCCTCAAGGCGTCGATCGTCCAATCGCTCCCGGAAACGGTCCAGGTTCTCAGCCCCCCTGGACCCTGGGCCGTTCCGGGGGCCTTTTTTTGACACCTTCCCCCGCACGGCCCCCACCGCTTCCGCGGGTGGGCTTTCTGGCGGAGCGGGTTGGGTGAGGGGCCGTATTCCTCGCGCTCGCGCTTGGGGCTTCCTGAAACCAAAAAGCCCGGAGCGCAAGCGATGGGAAAGCGGGTGGCGGGCGAGGGGGTGGTGTGGAGCGGGATAGGGTGGTGGCCGTATTCACCGCGCTCGCGCTTGGGGCTTCCTGGGGGACCGGTAGAATGGGGCATGGACTCGCCTGTTCCACCACCCGAAGCCGAGCGGATCATCCGCTGGATTATGATCGGGGTCGCCGTCTGGGGCTGCATCCACGCCGTCGGCGCGTGGCGGCTCAACCACGACCCGCGGCGGATGCTCGTCGTGCTCGGCTGCGTGGCGGCCTTTCTCGGCTTCTGGCTCGTGATGCTGTCCGTCCGGCGGCGACGGCTCGCGAAGTGATCGTTCATCTCCAAAGGAGGCTGTCATGTCGATCGTCCTTCGTTCGAGCCTCGACAACGGCCTAGTCGCGCCCCCTGCAAAGCGGCCCGCGGTCCAGCGTGCCGAGAGCGTGACGAGCCTCTCGATCGGGCAGTACCTGATCCGACGGCTTTCCGACTACGGGATTCGCCACGTCTTCGGGCTCCCCGGTGATTACGTGCTCTCCTTCTACAGCATGTTGGAGAAGAGCCCGCTCGACCTCGTGAACTGCACCCGTGAGGACTGCGCCGGCTTCGCCGCCGATGCCTACGCCCGCGTCAACGGCATGGGGGCGGTGTGCGTGACCTACGGCGTGGGGGGGCTGTCGCTGGCCAACTCGATCGCGGGTGCCGCGGCCGAAAAGAGCCCGGTGGTGATGATCTCCGGAGCCCCGGGCCTCGGTGAACGGGCCAACAACCCGCTCCTGCACCATCGTGTTCGCGAATGGCGGACGCAACTCGAGGTCTTCGACAAGCTCTGCGCCGCCAGCCTGGAGATCATCGATCCGGCAACCGCCTTCCGCGACATCGACTTCCTGCTCGACACGGCGCACCGCCTGAAGGCGCCGGTCTACCTCGAACTGCCCCGCGACATGGTCGCCGTGGTGCCCGATCAGATCCGCCCCTACGCGCCCGTCCCGCGACAGAGCGACCCCGAGGCGCTCGCGGAAGCGGTGAAGGAGGCGGTCGGGCGCATCAACGCCGCCCAGCGACCCGTGATCATCGCCGGCATCGAACTGCACCGCCATGGCCTGCAGGCCGAGACGGTGGCCCTCGCCGAGGCCAGCGGGATCCCGATCGCAGCGACGATGCTCGCCAAGAGCGTGGTCAGCGAGGTTCACCCGCTTTACATCGGCCTCTACGAGGGGGCGCTGGGTCGCCGGGAGGTGACGGAGTTTGTCGAGGAGAGCGATTGCCTCATCCTGCTCGGCGCGCTTCTCACCGATATCGATCTCGGGATCTTCACCGCCAAGCTCGATCCGATGCGAACGATCTTCGCCACCAGCGACGACCTGCGGATCAGCCACCACCACTTCCATGGTGTGTTGCTCGACGACTTCATTCGCGGCGTCGCCGCGGCGCGGCCCAAGGGAAGGCAGCGGCCCCTGCCGCCTGGCCCGGCCGCCGCCGCCGGCCCGTTCGTCCTCGAGCCCGACGCACCGATCACCACCACGCGGCTCGTCCGTCGGCTCGACCAGTCGCTCGACGACAAGACGATCGTGATCGCTGACGTCGGCGACGCGCTGTTTGCCTCGAGTGAGCTTGTGATTCGCGGCCAGACCGAGTTCATCGCGCCGGCTTACTACACGTCGATGGGATTCGCGGTGCCCGCGGCCGTCGGCGCCAAGACCGCCCGGCCTGACCTCTCGGTGATCGTGCTGGTGGGCGACGGCGCCTTCCAGATGACTGGCATGGAACTCTCCACGATCGTCCGTCGCGGGATGGCCGTGACGGTAATCGTGCTCGACAACAAGGGCTACGGCACCGAGCGGTTGCTGCACGAGGGATCGTTTAACGACATCAACCCCTGGCAGTATCAACTCCTCCCACAGGTGCTTGGCGGCGGCACTGGGTATGAGGTCCGCACCGAGGGGGAGTTTGACGAGGCGCTCGCGAAGGCCCTGGCCGACACCTCGGGCATGAGCCTGATCCGCGTTCACATCGGCATCGACGACCGCAGCGTGACGCTCGATCGGCTCGCCAGCGGCCTCGCCCGCAGGGTCAAGAGCTGAGACGGCCCCCACGGCTCACGCCGTGTAGACCGCCGTCAGCGTGTGAGAGTCGGGACCCCAAGCGCGGTGCCGTAGGATTTCACCAGTTCGTCGAGCGACGCCCCGTACGTCTGTTTGAGACTTTCCTCGACGGGCACGCCCTCCTTGAGGGCCCGCACGAAGGCAGCAAACTTCTTGAGATCGCGGCCGGCGAGAAACTTCACGAGCCCCGAGGCCATGCCGTATTGCACGCTCTCGATGTTGTCGGCGTCGAAGAAATCAGTGCCGAGATTGCCTTTCTGCTTCATGTATTCCAGAGCCCGTGCCTCTTTGAGCGGCACCTGGTTGCACCCGGAAACGAGCTTCGTACCCACCCACTCCGCGATTCCCTCGTTGAGCCAGTTCGGTAGGTGGGTCGGCGACAGCCAGCGGTAGTTGAAGCCGTGGCTCGTTTCGTGCACGAGCATGTGGGCAAACGCCGGGGCGTCGTCGCCGCGGTGGCAAGCCATGATCACTCGGCCGTCACTCCGCTGGTGACACAGTCCGTGCATGCCGCGGAGCGTCGATTGCATGAAGCGGTCTTCGAAGACCTGAAAATCGTCCTCTTTGAAGAACGCGAACACGAGACACTTCCCTTTCCACACCGGTTCGCCCGGTGGGATGCCGTAGAGCGTGCAGAGAAAGTCATGCATCCCGTCGAGGTTGGCGACATACGGCTTGATCTGCGCGGCGGGGATATCGGTGACGACGATAAACTCGTGAGTCTCCGCCGTCTCGAGCGTGGGGAATGCCTGCGACACCTGGCGGGCAAACTCCCGGAGCTCCTTCAACTCCGCATCGTGATCGGTCGCGGCGAGCCGCGGCCACGGCGCGATCCCCCGCTGCTGCATGCGGTCGACCGCCGCCGCCTGTTCCTTCGCGTAGGCCTCCCTCGCCCTGGCAAGCTTGAACGCCGCGGCGCCACCCCGCTTGACCTCGGCGGTATGCACCGTCTCGCGGTTGGCGTCGATCCGCGTGACCCCGCTGAGGAGGAGCGTCTTGGGCTGCGCTTCGCCTTCGGGAACGATCCGCAGCGACTTTACTTCGCCGTCCCGGACGACGAGGCCCTCGAGCCTCGGCCGCACGTACCGCGTGCCCGTGCCAAGCTCGATGAGGTCGATCACCTGACCGACGTGCGGCTCGAGTTTGTCGGCAAGCACGTCGGCGAAGGCTGCGACCGGCAGCGTCACTAGCCAGACGATCACCACGACGGCTCGTGCGGCGGTTGGGAGCGTCATGCGTTGGTCTCCTGGATGCACTCGATCGCCTCGTGCCGCAGCTGGGTGCTCGAAATGTCGAGCCGAAACTCCCGCTGCGACACGAAATAGCTGACAGCCCGCAGGGCCTGAGGCGCGTCGAGCTTCGAGGCGTCTTCAAAGACGCCCTGCCGCGCCCGGCCAAACACGATCAGCCCACGGGCCTGCGTGGCGATGCTCTCGACCGCCGCCTCCGCCGCCGCGGTCGAGCCGCCGTAATACTTCGGATCAGCAAGCCGCACGTAGGTGTCGGCTCCCATCACGAACGTGCTCTTCGGGAAGACAGCGATTTTGTCGATGAATGTCGCCGCCCGTGTGAGCCAGACCCGCTGCCCCGCGAACTGCGCCGCACGGTCGCGGATCTCGATGAAGTCGAGCAGCGGCTTGTCGACGTTGAGGAGCGAGATCTCGTAGGCGAGCGGCCGTTCCGCGATCTCCTCGGCGATCCGTGCCATGAGCCGGTGCCCCTCGTGGAGCGGGTTGAACGATCCCGGAAAGACGAGGCCGCCGGCGGTCGGCGTCGCTTCGGTTTCCGGTACGGCATGAAGCGGTACGACCGCCCGCGTGCCGGCGAGCAACTCGCGCCACGCGGGCGGCGCTACGACCTGGTCGCGCACCACCTGCTCGCCCGGCCGCAGGCCGCTCATCGCTTCCCGTCCGCAGGCCTTGGCAAGCCCACCGGCGTCGATGAGCACGTCAAAGAGCAGCGCCGCCGCGAGCATCTCCTCCTCGGCACGCGTGCGGACCTCCTTCTCGAGCATGAGTTCCGCCACGTGTGTCGCCTCGAGCGTTTGCACCGCGACGCACACGCGATGGCCGCCCCGCTTCGGCCGGCTCGTGCGGAGACTCGCCGTCACCGCCACGCCTACGGCCTGCGCGGCAGCGACGGCGTGATCCGCGCCCGTGTCAGCCTGTTCGAGCAGGCAGGCCCGTTGCCAGGCCGCGGCCGCGAGCCGCCTGGCCGTGAGCGTTGAGCAGGAGGTCTCTTGTGGGCCGCCGAGTAACCGTTCGAGCGCAGCCCGTGCGTAGGGCACCATGGCCTCCATCACCACGGCCGAAGCTCCTGGGGTGGTGAGCAGATGGGGAATCGCCGACGAACCGCCTCCCGTCGCCACGATGACAAGTTTGCGGCGTGCGGCGGTGAGTGCCGTAATCAGCCGAACCGGATCGGGAAGGTGCATGGGAGGCAGCCCAGAGCGCGGGTCAGAACACGCCGGTCACGAAACATCCGCCAGTTTACCTCATCCGCAAAGGCCGAACTGTGTGATGCGACCCGGTAAGCGCCGGCCGCCGCCGCTTGAGTAAGCCGTCGGCTTCGACCGATCGAAAGACGGTGGAGATACTCGCAACGCTATCCACTGTCGCAGCCCGTCGCCCGGCCACCCGCCGCGTGCCACTCGCCGTGGCGATTCTCTCCGCTTCGCTCGTGCCGTCAGTCAGCGGTGTCTGTGGCGAAGATGCCGTAGCGCCGCGTGGTACTTCCGCCACCAGGATCGTGCTCGTGGGAGTCGACACTCCCAGCGATCCCGGCTTCACGCCCGGGTCGACCGCCGATTCGCCCGCGGAGTCATCGGGGCCCTTCGATGCCAGCCGGGGCGATATCGGTGAAGACGACGATCTCGGCGCCGCGAACGGGCCGGCCGGGAGGAAGCAGCGACGCAATCGTGATCCCGACGAGGCGTCGTTGGCCGAAAAGTTTGCCGATCCACTCAAGGGAACGGATCGGATCGACCCCGCGATGACAGGGCCGGACGCCGCCGCTGCGATCGCGAAACTGCTGCCGCCGCGGACCGATACGGCTGCCGACTGGATCGCGTTGCTCGAGCCGATCCACTGGTGCGGCGAGCCCCGGACGTTGCCGACGTGCGTGCCGCCGCCGCCATGCCATCCAAGTTGCCCGCCGCAGCCATTCGACCTCGTGGGTAATCGTGGCTGCCCCACATGTGGCCCGATCTACCGTGGACCCTGCGCCCCGCGGACCGGCTCGCATGACGCCGGCCCGATGCCGCATCTGCACCGAGCGCACGACAGGCTCTTCGATCGGTTTTACAACCCGCACCCTCCGATCCTCCCTTAGAGCGCATCCAACGGACGTGGATCGCCGGCTCGGAGGCGGCAAAAGTCGCCGCTGCGCGGTCCTGCGGATTGTCTCCGGGGGCGAAGATACGCCCAAGGCTCCTCGAGCGTTCGCCGACCCCCTCGCCTCCCTCGTTCACGGTGCCAGCTCGCCGCTACACTGAGCAGCCACGGGCCGAAGGCTGGCCCTGGGAGACGCCGCATGCGGGTTGCCATCATCGGTATCGGAGCGATCGCGCGGCTGCACGCGCGGGCCCTGGCCGACATCCCGGGCGTCGAACTGGTGGCTGCCACGTGCCGCACCGAGGAGAAGGGCCGCGCGTTTGCGGCGGAGTTTGGCTGCCAGTGGCATGCCGACACCGCGCGGATGCTGCGTCGTGAGAAGCCCGACTTCGTCACCGTGGCCACCCCCTCGGGTGCGCATCTACCGGCCGTACTCGCGGCCATTCGCCGAGGCGTGCATGTGATCTGCGAGAAGCCGCTCGAGATTGCGGTGAAGCGCATCGATCGTATGATCGCGTTCGCCAACAAGGCGGGCGTGCACCTGGGCGCGATCTTCCCCCAACGGTTTAATCCCGTCGTGCGCGCTGTGCATGAGGCCGCGGCCGCCGGCCGATTCGGCACGCTCGCCGTGGCGGCCAGTTACGTGCCGTGGTGGCGCGACGACGCCTATTACGGTCCCGGACGCTGGCAGGGCACCAAGGCCCTCGACGGCGGCGGTGCCCTGATGAACCAATCGATCCACGGTGTCGACGCCCTGCAGTGGATCGTCGCCGCGACGATGCCCGGGCTCGCCCCGGGCGAGAACTCGGTGGAGAGCGTGATCGCGATGACGGCCGTACGATCTCACGATGCCAAACGTCTCGAGGTCGAAGACACCTGCGTGGCGATCCTGCAGTTCAAGAACGGCTGCCTGGGCCAGTTGCTCGCCGCGACCAGCCTCTTTCCGGGGCAGCTCCGCCGGTTCCTCGTGGGCGGCCGCGACGGCACCGCGGAGGTGGTCGAGGAGCAGCTCACCTGCTGGCGGTTTCGCTCCGAGACGCCCGATGACACCGCCACCCGCGAGCAGTTCGGCGGCTCGAGCGGCACCAGCGGCGGCGCCTCCGACCCAATGGCGATCAACTACTCCTGTCACACCCGCAACTTCGAGTCGTTCCTCGACGCGGTGCGGGCCGGCCGCCGACCCACGCTTGACGGTCTCGAGGGTCGCAAGGCCGTAGCGATCGTCGAGGCATGCTATCGCTCCGCCCGCACCGGACGACCCGCGAAGGTCGATGATCCGAAGTCACCCCCACATGGCCAACGATGAACACTCCCTTCCGCTACGCGATCTGCAACGAGACCTTCGGCGACTGGTCGCTGGCAAAGGCCTGCGACTTCGCGGCCGCCGCCGGGTATAGCGGGATCGAGGTCGCGCCCTTCACGCTCGCGCCGCTTGCCACCGACCTTTCCGCGCCCACCCGCAGCGAGATGCGCCGCACGATCGCCCGCGCGGGCCTCGATTGCGTGGGGCTCCACTGGCTTCTGGCGAAGACCGAGGGCTTCCACGTCGCGCATCCCGACGCCGCCGTTCGCGGTCATACGGTCGAGTATCTCGGCGAGCTGGCCCGGCTTTGCAACGACCTCGGCGGCCGTGTGCTCGTGTTTGGCTCTCCGAAGCAGCGGAGCCTGTTGCCCGGAGTGTCGCCCGAGCAGGCCGTCGATTTTATTCATGAAGTGTTCTCGAGACTTGTGCCGATGCTCGAAACAACCGACACCGTGGTCGCCATTGAACCCTTATCGCTAGCCGAAACCGATGTGCTCACGACGGCCGCCGAGACCTGCCGGCTCATCGATCGCATCGGCTCTCCCCACGTCCGCCTGCACCTCGACGTAAAGGCGATGTCGTCGGAGCGGGAGGCGATCCCGGAGATCATCGTGGCGAGTGCCCGGCACCTCGAGCACTTCCACGCCAACGACACCAATCTCCAGGGCCCGGGGTTCGGTGCGGTCGACTTTGGTCCGATCTTCCGCGCCTTGGACGAGATCCGCTACGCCGGTTGGGTGAGCATCGAGGTGTTTGACTATGCTCCTGGGCCGGAAAGACTGGCCCGCGAAAGCATCGACTACATGCGGCGGGTTGAGGAAGCCCTGGGCTGAGACCTGTAGTCGCTGGATGGATTCTGGCCTTCGCTCGAGCGGCGGCTCACTCAAAGGACCAATACGTATGGCACGCACGCCGTCGGCCACCACGAGCCGCGTTTCCCCAGTCGCAGCCGACGCAGGCCCCTGGTATCGCGATCTCACGCCCTACCACTGGTTTGTGTTTATGGTCGCGTCGCTGGCGTGGATGTTTGACTGCCTCGACCAGCAGCTCTTTCTGCTGGCTCGCAACAGCGCGATGGAATCGCTGCTTCCCGCGGGCATGGACCCCAAACTCTATGGTGGCTACGCCACCAGCATTTTCGTCGCGGGGTGGGCGCTCGGCGGCCTGATCTTTGGATCACTGGGCGACCGCTACGGCCGGGCCAAGATGCTCACGCTCACGGTGCTGATCTACTCGGTCTGCACCGGGCTCTCGGCCTTCTCGAAGGGCTGGATCGACTTCGCGACCTACCGCTTTCTGACGGGAATGGGGGTCGGCGGGGTGTTCGGCTTGGCCGTGGCCCTCGTCGCCGACACGCTCCCCGACCGCTCTCGGACCGGGGCCCTCGGCCTGCTCCAGGCACTCTCGGCGCTGGGCAACATCACGGCGGGCTGCGTCAGCATGTACATGGGCCACCTCGAAGCGACGAAGGCGATCACCGCGGGCACTGGCTGGAAATACATGTTTCTGGTCGGGGCGATCCCGGCCTTTCTCTGTGTCTTCATTCAGGTGCGGCTCAAAGAGCCAGAGAAATGGGTGAAGGCGCGGGCCGCGGGTAAGGCCGCGGGGGTGCGGTTTGGCTCCTACTCAGCGCTCCTGGGCGACCCGCGGTGGCAAAAGCCGGCGCTGCTCGGCATGATGCTCTGCGTGGCGGGCGTGATCGGCCTCTGGGGCATTGGCTTTTTCAGCCCCGAGCTCGTCGGCGACGTGATGCAGCAGTCGCTCATAAAGGAGGGTGTGCCCGCCGATAAGATCGCCGGCACGAAGCAGTTCTGGATCGGCGTCAACTCGATCGTCCAGAATATCGGCGCATTTTTCGGGATGCTGCTGTTTACCCGAATGGCCCAGGGCATGGGTCGCAAGCCGGCGTTCGCGATTGCCTTCGTGGCGGCTCTCGTGGCAACGGTGGCCTACTTCCAGATGTTTAACGGCCGTGGCGACATCTGGATGAGCGCGATCATGGGGGCGTGTCAGCTCGCTCTGTTTGCCGGCTTCGCGATCTACCTGCCGGAGCTCTTCCCCACGAGCCTGCGGAGCACGGGCACAAGCTTCTGCTACAACGTCGGCCGGTTTCTGGCGGCGAGCGGTCCGTTCACGCTCGGCACGCTCCAGGCCGCGCTCAAGGCCGGCGCCACGACGCCGGAGGCTAAGCTCGTCGCCTTCCGCAACGCTTGCTCGTTCATGAGCGTGATTTTCCTGCTCGGGCTGGTGGCGCTGGTATTCCTCCCGGAAACCAAGGGCCGACCACTCCCCGAGGATTGACGCGGCCACGCCCGCGGTCGCCACCCGTATACCCATCGCTTGCGCTCCGGGCTTTTTGAGGGCACCCGACGCAGCGCGTGCCGATTCGCGCCGCCTCCCGTCAGGAAGCCCCAAGCGCGAGCGCGGGGAATCCGCCCGCCACGGCGCCCGACGGATGCAGTCGTCGAGGCGGTTCTCTAGAATCCGCTTGCTGCCGCTGAACGGTGGCATACCCCCGGAGATGAGACAACCATGCGTTGGGAAGGCAGGCGACAGAGCGCGAACGTCGAAGATCGACGCAGCGCGGGGCAGCAGGCGGTGTTGGGTGGCGGACTGCTCACGCTCCTGATCATGGTCGTGATGATGTTTCTCGGGGTCGACCCAATCCAGCTCATGCGGATCGCCCCCGAGCTCGTGGGTGGTCCCGCGCCGCAGGCCGCTCCTGGCAAGCCCGTCAATGACGAGGTGAGCAAGTTTCTCAAGACGGTGCTCGCCGACAACGAGGACGTCTGGTCGGCAATCTTTCCAAAGGCCTTCGGGAAGCGGTTCGTTCCGCCGCGGCTCGTGATCTTCACCGGCCGTGTGCAGAGCGGCTGCGGCATCGCCGACGCTGGGGCGGGGCCCTTCTATTGCCCGCTCGACAAGACGGTCTACATCGACCCCGTCTTCTACGAGGAGCTCAAGCGGCGGTTTGGGGCCCCGGGCGACTTTGCCCAGGCCTACGTGATTGCCCACGAGATCGGGCACCATGTCCAGAATCAACTCGGCATCAGCGAGCGAGTGCAGTCGATGCAACGGCGGCTCTCGCAGGCCGACTACAACAAACTCTCCGTCCGCATGGAACTCCAGGCCGACTACCTCGCCGGCGTCTGGGCCCGCCACATGGCCCAGTACGCGGGCGTTCTCGACGAGGAGGACATCCGCGAGGCGGTCAACGCGGCTGCCGCAATCGGCGATGATCGGATTCAGAAACAGGCACAGGGCTACGTCGTGCCCGAGGGGTTTACGCACGGCTCCAGCGAGCAGCGGGTGCGGTGGTTTCTCTACGGGCTCAAGACCGACACGCCGCCGCTCATCGCCGAGCGGATGAACGAGGCGTTTGAGCGAGATAATCCGTAGCGGCCGCGAACGCCTGCTCGCTTACCTCAAAAAGCCCAATCGTGTGAGCGGTGGGGACCATGAGGCATAAGTCTGCCGATCGCCTAAACTACGCGTATGAAAATCCTTCTTACCGGTGCCACGGGCTATGTCGGTGGCTGTTTGTTGGTGGAACTCGAGCGGCGCGGTCTCGACGTCCATTGCCTTGTGCGACGGCCCGAGAAACTCGCCGGCAAGACGGCCGCGACCACGGAGGTGCTGGCGGGCGACGCCACCAATCCCGCCGACCTCGAGCGGGCCTGCGCTGGCATCGACGTGGCGTATTGGCTCGTGCACTCGATGGAGAGCGGTGTCGACTTCGAGCGCGCCGATCGGTTGGCGGCGGAGCAGTTTGCGGCAGCGGCCGTGGCCGGTGGGGTGAAGCGGATCATCTATCTTGGCGGACTCGGGGTCGACGACGATGAGCGGCTGTCAGCTCATCTCCGCAGCCGCCACGAGGTGGGGTCGATCCTCCGCGCTAGCGGTCTCGACGTGGTCGAGTTTCGGGCGTCCATCATCGTGGGGGCGGGCAGCTTTTCATTTGACCTGGTACGGACGCTCGTCGAACGGCTCCCGGTGATGATCTGTCCGGCATGGCTCGCCACGCCCACGCAGCCGATCGCGATTGACGATGTGGTCGCTTATCTTTCGGCCGCCATCGACCTGCCCCCCGGGGCACCACGGATTTTTGAGATCGGCGGCCCTGACAAGGTGTCGTATGGCGCGATCATGCACGAGTACTCCCGGCAGCGTGGCCTACGCCGCCTGATGATCCCGGTGCCCGTGCTGACGCCCCGGCTCTCGAGCCTGTGGCTCAAACTGGTCACGCCCCGATATTCGAAGGTGGGACGCAAGTTGATCGACGGCCTGAAAAATCCCACGGTGGTCACGAATGACGCCGCCCGGCGGGAGTTCGCGATCCGGCCCCGCGACCTGCAGACGGCGGTTCGCGAAGCGGGGCAGCACGAGGACCGCGAGTTTGCCGGAAAGCGCTGGGCTGATTTCGCCGACGTCGAGGATCTGCCGCATCGCTACGGCGGCAGGCACGCGGGGACGCGGCTCGTCGACCATCGTCACGTGGTGATCGCCGTGACCCCCGCGCGGGCGTTCGCGGCCATCGAGCGGATCGGCGGCCCCAACGGCTGGTATGCCTGCAACTGGCTCTGGACGCTCCGCGGTTGGATGGATCAGGCCATCGGCGGGCCGGGCATGGCCCGCGGTCGCCGCGACCCCGAGAAACTCTGCACCGGCGAGGTACTCGACTGCTGGAAGGTGGAGTTCTGCGACCCGCCAAGACGGCTGCGACTGGCCGCCGAGATGAAGATGCCCGGCCGTGGCTGGCTGGAGTTCGAGGTGGTGCCCCGTGACGGCGACGTCACGATCCACCAGACGGCGGTCTTCGACCCACGGGGGCTCGGGGGCCTGGCCTATTGGTATGCGATCTGGCCGCTCCACGAGCTCGTGTTTCAGCGGATGCTCGCTGGCATCGCCCGGTCTGCCGTCCGCGGCTGAAGCCGGAGCAGTTTCTCGAGTCTGGCGAGCGGGGCTTCCCTGTGGAGGGGCGGTGTTCAGAGCGCCTCGGTCGGCCGTTGCGGGCAGGCGGTGCAGGCGGCGTCGCTCTCGATCTGGATCGTCGCGTGCGCGATTCGGAAGCGTTCACGAAGCATTGCGTGCGCCGCCTCGAGCATCGCGTCACGGTCTGATCCTTCGAATGTGACAAGGTGGGCGGTGAGCGAGATCTCCGAGGTGCTCGCGCCCCACACATGGAGATCATGCACCTCGCTCACGCCGGCGACCGTGGCGAGCGCCTCCGTGATCGCCTCTGGTTCCACGCCGCGGGGCACCGCGTCGAGCGCGAGGTCGAGGTTCTCGCGAAACAGCCCCCAGGTGCCTGCCACGATCGCCGCCGCGATCGCGATGCTCACCAGCGGGTCGATCCAGGTCGCCCCGGTGAAGGCAATCGCAAGGCCCGCGATCACCACGCCCATCGACACCGCCGCGTCGGCCGCCATGTGGAGAAAGGCGCCGCGGACGTTGGTGTCAGCATGACCGCGGATGAAGAGCAGGGCGGTGAGCGTGTTGATCACCACGCCGATGGCCGCCACCACGATCACGGTCGGGCCGGCCACCCGCTCTGGGGCGGACAGCCGGTGGATGGCTTCCCAGACAATCGAGCCGCAGGCGACCAAGAGCAGCACCGCGTTGGCCAGCGCCGCGTAGATCGTCGACCGCCGCAGGCCCCAGGTGTAGCGACGCGACGGCGGCCGCCGTGCCAGCCAACTTGCCCCCCAGGCGAGCAGGAGGCCGAGCACATCGCCGGCGTTATGCCCGGCGTCGGCCAACAGTGCCAGCGACCCGGCCCACAGCCCCGCGGCTACCTCAGCCGCCACAAACGCCAGATTGAGCCCGATACCGAGGCTCATCGCGCGGTCGAGTTTCTCGGGCGAGAGCCCGTGGCCGTGCCCATGCGGATGGCCGCAGTTTGCTTCGTGGCGGTGCGAATGATCGTGGGCCATGTCTTGCCGCTGAACCGGCCCGGGGTGATGATCCAGGATGACTCCCCAAGGATCATACCGATGACACTGGCATCTGCGGCGATCCTGCTTTTTTTCGTGATGGATCCCTTGGGGAACGTGCCGCTGTTCCTTGCCGCGCTCAAACCCGTCGATCCGAGCCGGCGGCTCTGGATTGTGGGCCGTGAACTGCTCGTGGCCTACGCGTTGCTCGTGATGTTTCTGTTCGTGGGCCGGCCGCTGCTCTCGCTGCTCGGGATCTCTGAGCCGGCACTCACGCTCGCCGGCGGCATCGTGCTGTTTCTGATCGCACTGCGGATGGTGTTTCCAGCCCACCACGGCTCACTCGGTGAAGACGTCGACGGCGAGCCCTTCATCGTGCCCCTGGCCGTGCCCTACATCGCGGGCCCGTCGGCGCTTGCCACCGTGATCTTGATGACGAGTCGCGAGCCCGGGCGGCACGGTGAGTGGCTGCTGGCGCTCACGCTGGCGTGGAGTGCCTCGGCCGTGATCCTGCTCTTGGGGGCGAAGATCAGCGAGTTTCTGGGGCCCAAGGGCCTGACGGCGTTTGAACGCGTGATGGGAATGGTACTCGTCGCTTCGGCGGTGCAGATGTTTCTCGACGGCCTCGCGAAGGCCGGGTTTGCCGGCACGTGATCCGACGGCCCGCCAAACGGCGGGTAGGATGTCGGCGCAACGGCTTCTTCCGTTTTATGGGTGAAGAAAACTCGAACCTCGATGGAGTTCACAATGGATCCTCTGCGGGTGGCGGTGATCGGCCGGACTGGCCGCGGCGATTGGGGGCATGCGATCGATGAACTCTGGGCCGACATCGAGACGGCGGAGATCGTTGCCGTGGCCGACGAGTCGGAGGAGGGGCTCGGAAAGGCGGTGGCTCGCCTCAAACTCGACGTGGCAAAGCAGGGCACGGCCTATCGTGACTGGCGAAAGATGCTCGCCGAGGTGAAGCCCGACATCGTCGCCCTTTGCATGCGGCATATCGACTGCCACGCCGAGATGGCGATCGCGGCCGCCGAGGCGGGCGCGAAGGGGATCTTCCTCGAGAAGCCCTTTGTTCGCACGCTCGCCGAGGCCGATGACGTGATCGCCGCCTGCACGAAGGCCAATGCAAAACTCACCCTGGCGTTCGTCAACCGGCATTCGCCCGCCTACGCCGCGGCCAAGGATGTCATCGAGGCCGGCCGGATCGGCAAGGTGCTCGAGGTTCGCGGCCGTGGCAAGGAAGATCATCGGGGCGGCGGCGAGGATCTCTCGGTGCTCGGTTGTCATGTGCTCGACATGATGGCCGATCTGGCAGGTGAGCCGAAGTGGTGTGAAGCGGCGGTCGCGGTCGGGGGCAGGGCGATCACCAAGGCCGATGCCGTCGACGGTCCGGAGGGGCTTGGTCTGATCGCCAGTGATTCAATCACGGCGATGTTTGGAATGGCTGACGGGCCCGTGGGTTACTTCGCCAGCGTCCGCGATGCGGGGCTCAAGCAGCCAAACTTCGGCCTCACCGTCGTCGGCACCGCGGGCGCGATCCATATCCGCCCCGATCAGATCCCCCATGCCTACTTCCGCGCGGCGCCGCTTTGGCGGGTTGACAAGGATTTTCCCTGGCAGCCGATTGGCCCTGAGGGCCTCGAATCGCCGCTGCCCGAGGCCGACGTCGACCGTTCGGCGGAACGAGCCTCGTGGGGTCGGCGCGCCGCCCTCGATCTCATTGATGCGATCGCGGAAGATCGTGAGCCCGAGACGGGCATGTATGCCGGCCGCACGACGGTGGAAATGATCACCGCCGTCTACGCGTCGGCGTTGTCCGGTAGACGCGTCGAGTGGCCGCTTCTCGAGCGGGGCAACCCGCTCGCCTAGCTTCGCGAATCAAAAAGGCCATGCCCGGAGGAGGTCCCGCGGCAGCATCCGTGCTGTTGTGGGCCGTTCCGTGGTTATCGAATTTCCTGAGCGGATGGAACCGACAGGGAAAAACCGTTTCCTCCCACCCGGGCATGACCAAAGATCGTCGTGTGTTTTGTCAGGCGGTGAGTTCGTCGATGCGGCGGCGGAAGCCGGGCATCTCGCTGGTGACGTAGGCACTCCACGCGGCGGGTTGCCAGAGCTCCACGCAGACGGCTGCCCCGACCACCAGCAGGCTGCCGCCCGGTTCCACGCTGAGAAACTCGCGAAATCCCTCGGGCACCACCAGCCGTGCCCGCCCCGCGAGCGTTACCGTCTGGTGTCGCGTCGAGAGCAGCCGGCCGAGTTCCTGGAGCTGGCCCACGCGTTGGGCGAGGAGCCCCGCCTCCATCTTGCTGCGGACCACGTCGACCGCCGCATCCATACGGGGCTTCCAGAGGGCCGCCGACCAGAGCGACAGGCAGCCGGCCCGTTCCTTGGCCAGCACGAGCTTCGGGCCGGCCGCGAGGAGCGGTTCGAGGAGTTCCGGCGGGATCGCCAGCCGGAAGCGCTCGTCGAGCGCCCGCACGAACTCGCCAATCAGCAGATCGGCCGCAGCGGCCATAGTGTTCCGCACTACTCAAGCGCCCGCCTCCGCGGGAAATCACTCGCCGGCCATCCAGGTTGGCCAGCGACTTGCAAAAAATGGCTTAAAACCCACGAAATCTTATTTATAAGACCTTAGAAGGGCATTAAACCCACGAGCGGCAGTCTAGCGGCTGGTGCGAAGCTTGCAACCATCCCGGAGTGGGCGAGGTTTTTAGGCTGTTTTTTGCAGAGCCAGGAAGCCCCACTCGCGAGCGCGGGGAATGCGGGTGGCCTTGAGACGGTGCCGGATTGGTTCGCCGGCGGTGGCATGCTCGTCGCCGGGGGATTTTGCTACAGGATGCCCCCGTGGCCGACGAGGCATCGCTCGTGAGTCGCAAAGATTCCCCGACGTCTGCGCGTGTCTCCGACCGGCTCCTCACGATCGGGAGGTGTGCATCCCGTCAGGAAGCCCCAAGCGCGAGCGCGGGGAATGCGGGTGGCCGGCCAGACACCGTCAATGGTTGCCGCAAGAGGCGCAGCCTCCGCCGCAGTTGCCGTTGCAGCCGTCGGCTCCGATTTCCTTCTTGTAGGCCTTCTGGGCCGCCGCTTCCTTCGAGAGCTTGAACTCGGGGCCCGCCGGGAAGTATTGGATGTCGTCCTGCAGGTAATAGGCGCTGGGCAGCGTCTGGCCGCCGACGTCGACCTGACAGCCGGTGACCGCCAAGCCGCAGAGGGCAGCGACCGCCAACAGGATCCGCGGAGCGACTGCGGGCAGCGTGGCGAGTGACGTGTGCATGGCGGTAGTCCGTCTCTGGCTGGAGTGTGGCTGCCCTCTTCGAATCCACCTGCTCTATCGGCCGTCATGACCCGCAAACTTTGGACGACCGTCATAACCGAATCCAGGGCTTACCCAGACTGACAGGCCCCTTGCCGTGCCTTCCCAGACTGCCGCGGCTTTTTGCTGGGCCACGAAGAGCCGGCGGGGTGTACAACGGTTGCATGAGACGCGCCTTCCTGGCCGCTGTCGTCGTGATGCTGCCGGCCGCTTTTGCCCCGGGGCAGGTCGTGCTACCGCCCAATGTCGGCGTTCCCGGCAGCGCGGAGACCGTGCCCTCCCCTGGCTACGACCTCGCGCTGCAGGCGCTCGCGGTGGGTGACTACGCCGCCGCCCTCGACGTCGCCGGCAACGACTATCAGGGGGGCGTGAAGATCGGCGGGCAGCGCTGGATCGATTCGATCGCATCGGCGGCGATCCTCGGCGAGTGCCTCTACGAAGCGGGCCGCCTCGGCGACGCCGTCGCACGATACGAGGAGGCGATGCTCGTGTTCGCCGCGTATCCCGACTGGCTCCTGTCGGTGCAGTTTCCACCGCAGCCGCTGCGACCGCTGGCGACGCCGCGGGTGGCGACCTGGGGACGCAGCGAGCGCAACGCCACGCCCGCGGCTATCCCCATGACGATGGCGCTACGGCAGCGGGGTGCCGACGCGCAGGATGTACTCCAGCGCGGGGGTGTGCTCACCGCCGCCTACGACCGGACCATCAGGCCGGGCGAACTCATGCGGCCGCTGGTAATCGCGATCTACCGCCATGGTTCCTTGCTAGGTGAGTTGGCGCGGGAGAGTCCGCCGCTCGAGGCGGCGACCAAGCTGCTCATCCGGCGGCCCGCCCCGCCCAACCACTGGTCGCAATCGTGGATCGACGTGGCGATTGGCGCCGCCTATTGGGCGCAGGGAAAGCAGGATCTCGCGGGCCCGCTGCTGTCCCGCGGCCTGCTGGTCGGCAACCAGTTCGACCACCCGCTCACCGCGTGGGGGCTGATCATGCTCGGCCGGATCGCGCTCGACGCCGACCAGCCGCAGCGGGCCGCCAAACTCTTCGAGGAGGCGACCTACGCCGCCGCCGATTTCGCCGACGCGCGAGCGCTTGAAGAGGCGTTTCAGTGGGCCTTCACCGCCTATCGGATGGCCGGCACACGCGGCGTGCCCACCTCGATCGGTGGCGGCTGCGACTGGGCCCGCGGGGGCCTGCCCGTTCTTCGCGCGCGGCTGCTGGCCGTTGAGGCAGAATGCCTCGTGGCGTCGGGCAACATCCGCGGCGCTGCCGCGGCGCTCAAGGAGATCGACGGCCGGCTCCTGCGGGGCGATGCCGGCCGCGGCACGCTCGGGGCGCAGGCCGCCTACGCCGCAGCGCTGCTCGAGTATGCGGGCGGCGACGTGGCGGCGGGCGATGGCCATCTCGACCGCGGGCTTTTGATCGCCCGATCGCGGACCCCGCGGCTCTTTCAGACCGCGCGGCTCGTCGATCTCTGCCTCGGTGGCTCCTCCGCCGTGTCGGAGCGGCAGGCCGACACACTCTTTGGGAAATTGCTCGCCGATCCACTGCCCAGGGATTTCGCGGCCGACCCGCTGGGATCGCTGGCGACGATGTCGGCCGCCAGAGGCGATGCCTTCGAGACCTGGGTGGCCGTCGCGGCCCGGCGCGGCGAGGAGCGGGCGATCGAGGCGGCCGAGGCGACGATGCGGCACCGCTGGCTGGCGTCGCAGCCGCTGGGCGGTCGTCGCACTGCGATCGAGCGGCTGCTCTCGGCCGATCCGCGGAGCCTCACCCCCGCCGAAGCGGCCCGCCGCGCCGCGATTGTGGGTGCGCAGCCCGAACTTGCCGGTGTGATCGACCGCATGGGGCAGCTCCGTGGCACGCTGGCCGTCACCCTGGCCGCCGGAGCCCAGGCAGGGGCCGATGCCGCTGGGCCGGCAGCCGCGAAAGCCGACTGGAACACCTACCGCGATCTCACTGTTCGCCGTGGCCAACTCGTGGCGGCCATCGCCGCGGGCCGTGAGCCCACGCTAATCGACTTTCCTCCGCTCACCGCCGGCACCGAGATCCGGCGACGGCTCGCCCCGCGGCAGTTGCTCCTCTCATTCCATTGGACGCGATCCGGACTTTTCGGCCTGCTCGAATCTCGCGACCGCTTCAGTATCTGGCAGGTGCGTCAGGCCGGAGACCTACCGGGCGAGATCAAGTCGCTGGCCAAGGGTCTGTGCCTCTTCGATCCGGTGTCGGTGGTGTCGAGCGAACGGCTCGCGGCCGGCGACTGGCGGGGCTCGGCGGAGCGGATCGAACGAATACTCTTTGAAAACTCGAAGGTCACGCTCGCGGAGGGAATCGATGAACTCGTGATCGTGCCCGACGGCTGGCTCTGGTACGTGCCCTTCGAACTGCTGCCGGTGGGATCGGGCGGGGCGGCCACGCGGATGCTCCGCGACGGCTGTCGGATTCGCTACGCCCCCACCCGCAGCCTCGCCGTGATGCGGTTTGAGTCGCAGGCTGTCGGACCGATCGGCGTGCATGCCGGCCGCATGCTCCGCGGCGACAAGCCGGCCGTGGCCGAGGAGACGCTCGCGCACATCACGGCCGCCGTCGACCGGGTGGTGCCGCTTTCGGCTCCGAGTGTGGCGCCGCTGCAGTCGGCGGCGACCGTGTGCGACACGCTGGTGGTGTTTGACGAACTGGCGGGCAACGGGCCGGTCGCCTCGTGGCCGCTCGTGCCGCCGGCGGCGGGCATGCCCGGGATCACGTTTGGCGACTGGCTGGCCCCGCCGCTCAAGCGTCCGCAGCGGATTCTGCTTCCCGGTCTGCAGACGGCGGCCGCGGGCGGTCTCGCATCCGCTCCGATGCGACCGGGCGAGGACATCTTCCTTGCCGTCACCAATCTGGTCGCCGCCGGGGCCCACACGGCCGTCGTGAGCCGGTGGCGAATGGGGGGCAAGACCTGCACCGACCTGATGACGGAGTTTCTCCGAGACGCGACTGCCGCCGATGGATCGTCGGCGCCGGCGGCCTGGCAGCGGGCGGTTGACGTCGTGCTCGCCGAGCAGACCGATCCCGCCCGCGAGCCACGACTCAAGGTCGCGGGCGACGGGACGCTCGGCGATCGTCCGCACCCGCTGCTCTGGGCGGGCTATCTGCTCGTCGACTGCGGCGAGGGCACGTATTCCACCGAGCCGCTTCCGCCCGCGGCGCGGCAGCCTCCGCCGCCGCCCGCTCTCCAGGCTCCGGCGAAGTAAACGCCCCCAAGAGGCCCAGAGCGCAAGCGATGGGAATGCGGGTGGCGACCGTGGGGGCGGTGCGGAGCGGGGTGAGGTGGGGGGCCGGATGCAGTCGTACCGCTTACGCGCCCTGAGTTGCAAGCCGCAGTGCCACGCGGCACGCATTCTCGAATGCCGCGAGGTCAAGCTTTTCGTTCATCGTGTGGATCTCCATCTGGCCGCAGCCGAGCGTGACGGTGGGCACGCCGTTGGCGGCCATCCAGTTGGCGTCGAGGCCGCCGTTGGAAATGTCGAGCCGCGGTGTAAGCCCTATGCCACGCACGGCCTCGCGGGCCGCCACCACGCAGGGCTCATCGTCGGCGAGCCGGAAGGCTTCGTAGTCGAGGCGGCCCTCCACCGTGACCTTGCCTGTCTTGCCATCGACGCTCCGCACCTTCTTCGCGGCGTCGGCAAAGGCCTTCTCGATCGCCTTGACGATCTTGCCGCGGAAGGCGGCATCGTGGCCGCGGGCCTCGGCGCGGAGCGTGGCCGAAGCGGCAACCACGTTTGTGGCCGAGCCGGCGTGGATCACCCCCACGTTACTCGTGCCCCGCTTGCCCTCCTTCTCGACCAGACCGTGCCAGCCATTCTCCACCAGCGACGCGATCGCAAGCGACGCGATCGCGATCGCCGACACGCCCTTCTCGGGAGCGACACCCGCGTGGCTGGGGATGCCCTCGATCGAGATGTCCAATCGGTAGCCGCCCGTCGCACCGACCGTGATCTTCTCGACGCCGCCGCCGTCGAAGTTGAAGGCGAGCTTCGGCCGGCCGAGGTCGGCTGCCTTCACGAACCGGGCCCCGTAGAGGCCGATCTCCTCCTGGATCCCAAACATGAGCGTGAGCGGCGGATGCGGCAGCTTCGACTTCAGAATCTGCACCGCCGTCGCGAGCACCACCGCCACGCCGGCGCGATCGTCGCCGCCCAGGCCGGTCTTGGGATCAGCGCTCTTCACGAACTTCCCGGCGACCACCGGCTTCGCCCCGAGGCAGACGGGCACTGTGTCCATGTGGGCCATGAGCAGCCGCCGTGGGCCGGGGAGCGTGCCGGGCAACTGCACGATCAGGTTTCCGACGTTGCCCTTCACAGGTGTCTTGGTGTGCGCAGAGTCAAACGCGATCGCCGCCATGGGGCAGCCCGCCTCGCGGAGCCACTTCACCACCCGGTCGGCCACCGCCTTCTCGTCACCCGACAAGCCGGGGATCGCGAGCAGATCGAGGACGATCTTCCGGGCCGTGGCCAGGTCGGCAGCGGGGAGGCGTACACTGCCTGCCGTGGCAGAGGCCGCCTTAGAGGATGACGTGACTGTTGAGGACCGGGCGGAAGGAGCGCGAGGCATGTGGGCCTTTCTGTGGAGACGCGATGGTGCCGCACACGACGGCGGCCCGGGCACGGAAGTCTACGGGGGGCATGGCGTATGTTCCATGCCGCGGGCCGCGAACGACAAACTGCCGATCCGCATCGACGGCGTCGTCAAGCGTTACGGCGGGCGGACGGTACTCGAGGGCGTAACCTGCGACGTGCATCCGGGGATCACGGGGCTCGTCGGGCCCAATGGCGCGGGCAAGAGCACGCTCGTCCGCGCGATTCTCGGCCTCGTGCGGCTGGCCGCGGGGAATGTCCGCGTGTTCGGAATCGATCCGGCACGGCGACCGAGGGTCGTGCGGCAGGCGGTGGGCGTGGTGCCCGAGGACGAGTGCACCGTGCCCGGACTCGCCGCGGTGGAGATGGTGCAGTATGCTGCGAGACTCTCCGGACTCCCCGGCACCGAGGCGCTCCGCCGCGCCCACGAGGTGCTTGATTGGTGCGACGCCGGTCAGGAACGTTATCGCACGGTCGAGACGCTCTCGGTCGGCATGCGGCAGAAGGTGGCGTTCGCCGCCGCCATTGTCCACGATCCGCAGATGGTGATCCTCGACGAGCCTACCAACGGCCTCGATCCGATCGAGCGGCGGGCCATGCTCGGCCGACTCACGACGCTCGCCCGCGAGCACGGCAAGACGATCCTCGTCTCGACGCACGTCCTACACGACGTGCAGGCGATCTGCGACCGTGTGATCGTGCTCGCCGCCGGGCGGGTGCGGCTCGAGGGCTCGCTCCAGGAGCTGACGCGGCCAGTCTCGCCACAACTGCGGCTCGAGGCGACAGGTCCGCTCGACGCCTGCGCGGCACTGCTGCGGGACCGGGGCATCGAGGCCACGCGGGCCGATGCCACGACGCTGCTTATGTCGGCGGAGAAAGGTCGCGGGCTCGACGATGTCTGGACGGCGGTGCGTGAATCGGGCGTCATCGTGCGGGCGCTGGAACCGGCGCGACGGCGATTCGAGGATGTGTTTCTGCAGGCGATCGCGCGGTCGGAGGAGGGCGAGCATGCCACTTCATGACGTTGGCTATCGCCCGTGGTCGGGGCAACGGGCGGGAGCAGGAGCCGCCAGTGGCGTGATCGCCGCCACGGGCATCCGCCTCGCCTGGAAGAGCCGCTGGCTGCGGCGGGTGGTGTTCTTCGCCTGGAGTCCCGCGCTCCTCTTCGCGGGCAGTTTCTTCGCCTTCGAACAGTCGATCGAGGAGGGCCGGTTTGCCTCACTGAAGGAACGTGCCCACATGGGCCACAACCTCGACGGCGTCGGCATGCTCGGCACGGTGCTCGCCGACACGCTTGGCCAGCCGGCGGACGAGCGGCATGTCAGCGAGGCAGACGACATCGTCCGCACGCGGAGGCTCGTTTGGTCGCGGCTCCTCCTGGCCTTCATGCGGGCGCCGCAGGCGGTGCTCCTCGCCGTGGTCGTGGGGCTCGTGGCGCCGTCATTGATTTCCCGCGATCTCCGGGCCAGGGCGTGGCTCGTCTACTTCACGCGGCCTGTCGGACGATTCGAATACATCCTCGGCAAGATCGCGATCCTGGCCACGATCGTCGCGGCGATCACGGTGTTGCCGGCCGTGGCCCTCTGGCTGGCCGGCGTGCTCGTCAGCCCGAGCATCCGGGTCGCGTTCGAGACATGCGACCTGCCGCTGCGGATTGTGGCCGCCAGCGCGGCACTCGCAATCCCCACGGTGCTCATCGCCCTCGCCTACTCCTCGCTGACCACCGAGAGCCGAATCGCGAGTTTTGCCTGGTTCGCCACGTGGGCGGCCTGTTGGATCGCGCATGCCTCCCTCACCACGGCCGATCTCGTGGCGGCCGCAGAGGCCCCTGCCGCCACCGCGAGAGACACAACCGACAACGAGCGGCCGCCACTGCGGCGTGCCAACTGGATCGCCCGGGCCGCCGGCCTCGACGACACGATCGATCGCTGGGCATGGCTCTCGCCCTATCACGCTGTCGGCGTGGTCCAGGCCTGGATTTTCGGCGTGGAGACGCGGCCCCGGGCAGTCCTGCCCCCCGCGGTCTCCCTGACGGTGGTCTCCATTCTGTCGGCCGTCGTGCTTGTGCGACGGGTCGCGCTGCCGACGAGGGCCTGACGTCATGATCGCGATCCATAACCTGACGAAGCTCTACGGGTCGGTGATCGGCGTCAACGACATCAGCGTCGATCTTGGGGCAGGCGCACACGGCTTGCTCGGCCCCAACGGCGCGGGCAAGACGACGTTTCTCGGTCTCGTCACGGGGCAGCTGCGGCCTACGATCGGCCGCGTGCTCGTGTTCGGTGAGCCGCCCTTCGGCAACCCGCGGGTGCTGCGGCGGATCGGCTATTGCCCCGCGGCGGATCTCGGGCTCGGCCTGACGACGCCGCGTGAGTGGGTGCGATATCTCGTGCAGCTCTCAGGCTTTGGCGCTGCCGAGGCTGCGGCCCGCGCCGATCGCACGCTCGAGCAGGTGGGCCTTGCCGCGGCGTCGCACCGGCCGCTTGCGACGCTCTCGAAGGGAATGCGGCAGCGGGCGAAGCTTGCCGGTGCGATCGCGCACGACCCCGACCTCCTCGTGCTCGACGAGCCGTTTGACGGCCTCGATCCGGTGGCCCGGCACGACCTCGTAGAACTCGTGCGCTCATGGGCGAAGACCCGCAGCCTGATCGTCGCGAGCCACCTGCTCCACGAGGTCGAGGCGCTCGACGCGGGCCTCGCCGTCATCCTCGGCGGACGGCTGGTCGCCAGCGGCACAGCCACCGAGATTCGCGACCTGGTCGACTCGATGCCGGCGGAGATTCGAGTGCGGTGCGACGAGCCGCGGCGGTTCGCCGCGCTGGCCTGCGGAGTCGATGGTGTCGAGAGCGTGCGACTCGAGCCGGACGGGGTGGTCGTGGCCACCCGGCAGCCGACGCTCCTGGTGGAGCTGGCCGTCATCCCCGCCCTCGACGCCGGGCTGACGGTGGGAGAGGTCGTCGCCGCCGATCGGTCGCTCGAGGGCATCTTCGGTCGGCTCGTCCGCCTGCATCGTGGGGCCACGGCATGAACGACCCTGCCGCCGGCATCCGCGCGCCGTCTCGCTTCGTCACCTTTGCAGGGACGTGGACCGTCGCCGCCTTCCAACTGCGTCGGCTCTTCACCCGGCCACGGCTCGCGTTGGCCGCGGTGGGCGTCGTGTTTCCCGCCACCGTCATGCTCGCCGCGGGCCGCGCGGCCCGTGGCCGGCTCGATCCCGATCTCTCGGTCGCCATGCTCTACGCCCTCATCCCAGAGGCGGTCTGCATGCTCGGGCTGCTGGTCACGATGTGCCCCGCGGTGGCCGATGAACTGGAGCGCGGCACGTGGCCCCACGTGGCCGTGCGGCCCGGCGGCCGGCGGGCCCTCCTGCTGGGAACCTGGCTCGCGGCCGTGCTCTGGACGTCGGTGGTCGCGATCCTCGCCACGGGCCTGGCTCTCTCGGTCGCGAACGTGACCAACCCGTTCGCCGTGGCGCAAATCCTCGTCACGCTTGTGCTGCTCTCGTGCGCCGGCCGCGCGGCGCTCTTCGCCCTGCCCGCGGTCGTGATGCCGAAGCGGGCGCTCGTCGCGAGTGTCGGCGTGGCGCTGGTGGTCGAGTATCTCGCGGGCGCGATCCCGGCGGTTGTGAATCAGGTGACGGTGAGCCTGCGGCTGCGAAGCCTGCTCGTCGCCTGGATGGGCTGGGAGCAGAAGCTGCCGACCGAGATGCAGCTGTTCGTCGATCCACAGCCGGCGTGGGTGCATGTGCTGGCGGTGGTCGCCCTCGTGGCCGTGCTCCTGACCGCCGCGGTTGTGATTCTCGAGCGGCGGCAGTTTCCGCCGAGCGAAGAGATCTGACCTCGAGCTTCCGACTTACGTGGATCGCCGGCTCGGGGGCGACAAAAGTCGCCGCTGCGCGATCCTACGGATTGTCGCCGGGGCGAGGATACGCCCAAGGCTCCTCGAGCGTTTGCCGACCCCCTTGCCTCCCGTCAGGAAGCCCCAAGCGCAAGCGCGGGGAATGTGGGTAGCACTCCGCCCGCTCCACGCCGCTGCCAGAGCGCATCCAACTTACGTGGATCGCCGGCTTCGGGGGCGGCAAAAGTCTCGTCGCTGAGGGCCGCGGCGGCCCGACGCTCCTCGAGCGTTCGCCGACCCCCTTGCCTACCTCCTCCAAGGTGCCATCTCGCCGCTCCACCAAAGGCAGATGCGCTCTAGCCCTTCAACAAGCGAATCGCGAGCCGTTTTGGCGTCAGTTGTGGGCTGGCCGGGCTGGCAAGGCCGTCGCCTCTCGTGCCCTTGCGGGCCGTCGTGGAGGTTCGGGTTGTCTGTGGTTTCATGGCGTTCTCGGCTGCACGCCGTGCGGTCAGGGGTGAATGGGGATCGGAGCATCCGAACTCCGGCTGCGGGCATGTTCCTGCGGGCCCGGCTGCCTGGGCGAAGAGGTTTTCCTGGTTGCAGCGGTGATTCGCCTCCAGCACGATCGTGGCGGCCGACTTCCGGAAGTCGTTGGTGATGAAGAAGAAGTAACGATTGTCGTCAAACAACTTTTTCTGGCCCTAGTGCATCGACCATCGTGCCGTCGGCATCGAGGATCGCTTCCTTGAAGAAGTCGGCCGGCTGCTGCTTCCAGACCTTTGCGCGGCTGTCGTTCAAGACCTCCTGCAAGGCGGTGATCCGCTCGACGTCGCACCTCCGGCAGAAGTCACCGACCGTCGTGGGGTCAGGAATCCGACGTGCCCCGAGGGCATCAAGGTAGCCCTCGTCGTTCAGCAGAAGTTCCAGATGCTCGAGCCTCGTCCCGCCTGCCAACAGGTTGTAGGCGATGTCCAGGACGTGGTCCGCCTCGTGGTACGGCAGGTGAACCTTGAGCAGGCCGAGCCGATCATCGTTCGATCAAGGCCCAATCGCTTCACAAGCAGGTGCGCCGCACCTATGCCGCCAGTGGTGATCGCCCGCGTCCGCTCCGCGATCTCGGAGTGAATGTTCGCAGCGGCAAGTTCGGGCCGAGCCGTCACGGTCCAATCGGTCTGCTCCAGCCGAAGAACGATTCTACGCTTGCGCTTTTATAACTGCTGTCGTACTTTGGCGTTCACTCGAAACTCCTCCGTGAGAGACGAGCCGCGTGACCTGGCTCCAACCGTAGTCACGCGATTCGTCGGGGGATTTCGAGTTTTTTATGCGCTCCGCGCAAAAAGCGCAAGTCCAAACTCGCTTGGCTCAGGGCTAGGCAGGGTCGCCGCGGCGGCGGGCGAGCGCACGTTGGCAGGCGTCGGCGATGCGGGCAGCGGCGCTGTCGTCGATCGGCCACGTGTCACAGCGGGCCCGCGCGTCGTCGTCGTTACCGAGCCAGTCGATGAGCGTGGCGGCTGTGGGCCCGTCGGCCCCGATCACGCGGTCGCTCGAGCCGATCGCCGCGGAGACGAGCCGTTGGAGCGACGGTCTGGCTGCCGCGACGGCCAAGTCCGCGGGCGTTACGTGCACCACCACCGGCGCGCCGGTCTCCACCGCCAGATCGGTGAGGATGCCCGCATGAAACACAAAGATCGCCTCGGGAAACACGTCGTCAGCCGCCTCGGCGATCCGCTGGCGGGCGGTTTCGCGGGCGAGGCCGAGGAGCCGCGATGGCACCCGGGCGACGGCATCGAGAAACACCTCGGATCTCCCGTCGCGGACGGCGGCGAGAAACTCACGAGACGCAGCCGCTACGTCATGGAGGTGGATGCCATGCATGCCCGGGGGCTGCTCATCGAAGCCGTACACCGTCGAGGGACCGCAGACGGCGACCGTGCAGCCCGCCGCCTCGAGGCCTTCACGAAGCCGATGCACCCGCGTGTGTGGGTGGTCGCAGCAGCCGTGGTCGATGAGGAGGATGCGCATACCGCGGGCTTCCACTCGGGCGGACCGGTCGTTCAGAGCCAGTGCTGCCACCGGGCGACGGCGAGGCATGCGGCCGTCCACGCCGCTGCGGCCCAGTCGTCGGCCATGATGCCGAGGCCAGCCGGTAGTTTCTCGAGCTGCCGACAGGGGAACGGTTTGCCGATGTCGAAAATCCGCAGGAGCACGAACGCGACCGCGAGCACCGCCGGCGTGCGAGCCTCCGGTGGCACGATCAGGAGTGCCAGCGGCATGCTCGCCACCTCGTCGAGGACGATCGCCCCCGGGTCTTTTTTTCCCATCAGCCGCGCGGCCCGCGAGCAGATCGGGATGCCGACCACGCAGACCGCAGCGATGAGCGCCGCCTCGATAGCCCGGCCGGCGAGGCCGCCGCCACACCGCTCCGCGATTACACCGGTGGCCACGGCGAGCGGCAGGCCGAGCAGGGCTCCGAACGTGCCGGGTGCGAAGGGGACGCGACCCACTCCGCCGGCTGTGGCCAGGAGCACCGCTGGCGTAAACCAGGGGGGCGACGGCAGGTCGCTGACGGCAGTCGCTGACGATTCGCGTGGCATGGCCGGGGCGTTCATTCCGACATCGTACCGTGCCGGGACGGCGGTATGATGCCGGTGTCGCTGCCCCCCATTCGCTAACCGCAAGGTCGCCGCTGATTCATGGATCCTGCCTCACACACTGCCGCCGATCCCGCCGCGATCGGCCCGCTCACGCTCGTCGAGTATCCTCACCCGGCGCTCCTGCGGAGGGCCCGCCCGGTGGCGCGGCTCGACGCCGGGCTCCGTGAAGCCGTCGAGCAGATGTTCGAGATCATGTATGAGTCGCAGGGCATCGGCCTGGCGGCCAACCAGGTGGCGCTGCCCTACCGGCTGTTCGTGGTGAACTGTGCCGGCCGCCGCGGCGCTGGCGAAGAGCACGTCTTCATCAACCCCGTGCTGAGCCGGCCGCGCGGCACGGCCGTGCAAGAGGAGGGCTGCCTGAGCCTGCCCGGCGTGCGCATGGACGTGCGTCGCCCGCAGAAGATCGTGGTCGACGCCTGGTCGCTCGAGGGCGAGCCCGTGCACCTTGATATCGACGGCCTGCTCTCCCGCGTCGTGCAGCACGAGTTCGATCACCTCGAGGGCCGGCTGTTTACCGATCGCCTTCCTGAGGCTGCCGAACTCGAGGTGCGGTGGGCGCTCGAGAGCTTCCGCAACGTGTTCGCCGGCCAGCAGTCACGCGGCGAGATCCCCGGCAGCGACGCCTTGCATGCGTCACTCGATCGGCTCGAGGCCGCCCGCTGCTAAGCTCGATCCACCGACAGCGAGGGTGCCTCAAGGAGCGGGCGTGGACAGCATGACGATCACACCGCTTCGCATCGTCGTGATGGGCACGGGGCCGTTCGCGGTGCCGATGTTCGAGTCGCTTCTACGGTCGCCCCATGCGATCGTGGCGGTCGTCACGCGGCCGGCTCACGCGCCGCCGGGGCGTCGGCCCCCGCGAAATCCGATGCGCGACGCCGCCGCCGCCGCAGGGATTGGCATCCTCGACCCCGAGCGGGTCAACGAGCCCACGGTGGTCGCCTCGCTCGCGGCCCTGCGTCCTGACCTCTTTGTGGTCTGCGACTACGGCCAGATCCTCTCCCCCGACCTGCTCACGGTGCCGCCCTTCGGCGGGATCAATCTGCACGGCTCACTCCTGCCGCGGCATCGCGGCGCGGCGCCGGTGCAATGGGCGATCCGGGAGGGCGACGCTCTCAGCGGCGTGAGCGTGATCCAAATGACGCCGGCGCTCGACGCCGGCAACGTGATCGTGGTCCGGGTCACGCCGGTTGGCCCGCGGGAGACGGCGGCCGAACTGGAGCCAAGGCTCGCGGCCCTCGGCGCCGGCGCCGTGATCGAGGGGGTCGAGCGGTTGCAGGCCGCGGTCGCGGCCACGGGGTCGGTCGCTGGCGTCGGCCTGCCGCAGGCGACGACGCAGGCAACGAGGGCTCCGCGGCTCACGAAGGCCGATGGCATCGTCGACTGGGCGGTGCCGGCGGTGAGGATCGAGCGGCTGCGGCGGGCGCTTGATCCGTGGCCGCGGCTGACGACCGTGTTCACCAGGGGTGACGGCCAGACGCAACGGCTCGTGCTCGAAGATCTCGTGGTCGTGCCGCAGGCGGAACGGTCATCGCTTCCCGTCGCCGCCGCGCCGGGTACGGTGCTCGACACGGAGGGCGGGCGGATCGTGGTGGCATGTGGGGAGGGAACCGCGATCGCCATCATGAGGCTCGTGCCCGAGGGGCGGCGAAGCATGTCGGCCGCCGAGTTTCTCCGCGGCAGCCCGCTGATGCCGGGCACACGGTTGGGGTGACGAGGCCCCCCTCAAGAAGCCCGGATCGCGAGCGCTGGGAATGCGGGTGGCGACCGTGGGCGTGGCGCGGAGCGGGTTGGGATAGGGTCCCAGAGGGGTTGGGAAGGCCCGATTGTGTTCGGGCCCCCCGCCCTCCGAACCGTGCTGGCGGATCTCCCGCACACGGCTCTTCGGTCGATGGTCGTACCTCAGTTGGGCTTCGCCCTGGAATAGTGGGCTCGCCACGACGACAGGCCGAATCGAGTTTGTCATCCTACGGACTGGTCATTCACCTCCCGATGCTCTCCACTTCCCCTCGCTTGCGCTTGGGTCTTCCTGGTTTGATTCCTGAGGTATTCCAAACCCTGCTGCCCATGCCACTTCGCGGACGTATCGCACCGACGCCGACCGGCCATCTCCACGTAGGCCACGCGCGGACGTTCGCCCTCGCCGCCGAACGGGCCCGCGGGGCGGGACTCGTGCTTCGCATCGAAGATCTCGACGGCCCCCGCTGCCGGCCCGAATACACCGCCGCCGCCATCGAAGACCTTCGCTGGCTCGGCCTCGAGTGGACCGAAGGCCCCGATGTGGGCGGCCCGTATGCGCCTTACGTGCAGAGCGAACGGACGGCAGGTTTCTCGACGTCTGGTGGCGGCTCGCAGCGACCGGAGCGATCTACCCCAGCCCGCACTCGCGCCGCGACGTGGAGGAGGCGGCGACGGCACCACACGACATCTCCGGCGGGAACGCGGGCGGCGTGGAGCCGATCTTTCCGCGCAGCCTGCGGCCGACGCGGTGGGAACGGGCGACCGCCCCCGGCGGCGTAGCCTGGCCGTTTCGCGTACCCGACGGCCGCAGGATCCAGTTTCACGACGCGCTCCAGGGCCTCGTGTGTCGCACGGCGGGCACCGATTTCAGCGACTTCGTGGTGTGGCGACGGGACGACCTCGCCGCTTACGAACTGGCAGTCGTGGGCGACGACCACGCGATGGAGATCGCGGAGGTGGTTCGCGGCGCCGACCTGCTCACGAGCACGGCCCGGCAACTCCTGCTCTTTGAAGCCCTCGGATGGACGCCGCCAGCCTTCTGCCACGCCCCGCTCGTGTGCGACGCCACCGGCCAGCGGCTCGCCAAGCGAACGGGCAGCCTCGCGATCCGCGACGTGCGGGCAGCGGGGTGGACGCCCGCGGAGGTGCTCACGCGGCCGATCGCGTGACGCTAGCACGGCAAAGCCGCCGCCGCTCACGCGGCGCCGCCGCAAAACGCGATGCCTCCCGTCAGGAAGCCCCAAGCGCAAGCGCGGGGAATACGCCCCCCACCCCGTCCCGCTCCCCGCCACCACCGAAGTCGCCACCCGGATACCCATCGCTCGCGCTCCGGGCTTCTTGTGGGCGGGGAATACGCGCACCAACCCAACCCGCCCCGTTCGCCACGGCGACGGTGTCTTCGCCCGCCACTCCCGCCCCACGAAACCGACCGCCATTCATCCGGCCCATCACAAAATGTCGATGACTCTGCGGGTCGTACCGATCGGAGGGGCGGAATGGATATCGCGGTCATCATTTCCACATTCGAACGTCCCGGGCACCTCGAACGGTGCCTGGCGTCGCTCGCCGTTCAAGAGGGTGTCGCCGACCGCTTCGAGGTCGTGGTGACCGACGACGGCTCCCGCGACAAGACGCTGCAGATACTCACAACCCTCGCCCGCCACGTGGCATTTCCGCTCCGCTTCACCACCCACAAGCACGACGGCTTCCGCCTCGCACGCTGCCGCAACGAGGGCGTGGCGGCCTCGACGGCTCCCTACATCCTCTTCACCGATGGCGACTGCATTCTGCCCCGCGACCATCTGAGGCAGCACCTCGCCGCACGCCGCCTGGGCTGGGTTGTCGGTAGTGACTGTGCGCGGCTCGATGAGGCCACCTCGGCACGCATCGACACGGGCGCGATCCTCCATGGCGACATCGAGCGGTTCGTACCGCGGTCGGAGTCGCGGCGAATACGACTCAAGGGGCTGCGTGCCAAGGCGTATCAGTGGGCACACGTGCCGATGCGGCCAAGGCTCTCCGGCAATAACATCGCTCTCTGGCGGGACGACTACGAACAGATCAATGGTTTCGACGAGCAGTTCATCGGCTGGGGCCTCGAAGATCGTGACCTCCAATGCCGGCTCGCACGGCTCGGCCGCCGCGTCAACTCAATCCTCTTGACGACGGCGCCGATCCATCTTTGGCATCCACCGGCACCGAGCTTCGCCCGCAACAACTCGGGCACGCGAAACCTCGACTACTTCAAGTCGCTCCATGCGCGGCCCATGCGATGCGTCGACGGCCTCGTGAAGTTCGACGAACGTCCGGAAACGATCCTCTGTCCAGACCTTACGACAGCGGCCCCGGGCCGCCACGCAGCCTGACGCATGTGGCCTTTCTCGACAGCATGGCACGGTGACCTGCAGGCAGTCTGCAGTGAAGCGCCGCGGATCCGCACCCGCGGCACGAGTCACCGCGTGACGGCGACCGCGGCCGGACGGCCGGTGTGGTTTGAGTCGGCCGACACGCCGCTCGCCGCGGCACCCGAGGCTTTCGGCACGGCCCTGCTCGTGCCCGCGATGCACGCCGACAAGTCGCTGGTAGTCCGTGGCCCCGTCTGCGCCACCTGGGCGGCCAACCTCGAACTGCTCACCGCCGCCTTCCGCGAGCTCTGGTATCCGAACGCGCCGGCACCGCTGGTGAGCACTGCGCAACACGCCGCCGCGGCCACGGGCTCCACGGCCCTCTGCTTCAGCGGCGGGGTCGACGCCTTCCACACGCTCCTCGCCGGCGGCCGACGGGTCGATACGCTCGTCTACGTTGCCGGCTATGACGTGCGCCTGCGTGACGCTCCGCGGCTGGCCGCCGTCGAGCGACTCCTCCGCGACGTGGCGGCCACGGTCGGGGCAAAGAGCGTGGTCGTGAGGAGCAATCTCCGCCGCCACCCGCTGGTCCGGGCGACGCCATGGCGACGGGAGTTTGGGGCGGCGCTGGCCGCCGTGGGTCATGTGCTCACGCCCCACGTAGGCCGAATGTTGATCTCGAGCGATGGCCTCGGCTTCGAGCACCCCGACGTCGGCTCGCGAGCCGGCACCGACCCGCTGCTCGGCTCGGCGGCGCTCGCCATCGAACACGTGGCGCCAACGGTGACGCGGCTCGAGAAAATCCGGGCGATCAGCGACGATCCGCTCGTGCAGCGGCATCTCCGCGTCTGCTGGCACAATGTGGCCGGCAAGGCCAACTGCGGCCGCTGCGAGAAGTGCGTGCGAACGATGCTCCTGCTCGACGCCTGCGGCACGCTCGGTCACTTTGCGGGCTTCGATCACGGCTGCCACCTGATCGAGGCGGTCGACGCGCTTCCCGAGGTCGACCATGTGGTGGCTGGTTTCTATCGCGACCTGCTCGCCACCGGGCTCACGGGCCGCACGGCCGAGAGCGTCCGCCGACTGCTCGATCGCAGCCCCGAGGCGGCCGCGACCACGGGGCGGGCCGGCCGCGGGGCACCGGCCGCGTCGCGACACCGCCTGCTGAGTCCCGAGGCCTTCGCCCACGTCTGCGAACCGCTCGTCGGGAAGAAGGTCGGCTACGTCCGCCCCGTGGGCAACGTCGGCGACCATCTCATCGAACTGGCGATGACGCAACTCTTCGCTACTTACGGCATCGGCTGGTCGCTTGTGAACCTCGACGACGGCCCGCGGACAAGCGACGGACTCGACGTGCTCGTGTTTGGCGGTGGCGGCAACATGGGCACGCGGTATGAGGGCAACTACGACCTCCGCAGCCGAGCCCTCGCCACGGGACTGCCCGTGGTGATCCTGCCGCAGTCATTCACGACGGCCGAAGACCGACCCTTCGCGCGGGTGTATGTTCGTGAGCGGGGTAGTCTGGCCTATTGCCCCACCGGCATCCTCGCGCCCGATCTCGCTCCCGATCTCGCACTTGGCCTCGCCTGGCCCGAGCCATCGAGGGCCGACCGTGAACTGGGCGTGTATCTGCGGCGCGACCAGGAGCGGGGTGGCCGCAAGCCGCTCTTCGCCCGCGATCCCGTGCGGCTTGCCGCGACGCCCGCCGACTACCTCGTGTTTGCCGCCCGGCACCGCAGAATCATCACCGACCGGCTCCACTTCGCCGTCGCCGGCCTTCACGCCGGCCGCGACGTGACCCTCGTGGCGAACGATTACCACAAGAACCGCTCGATGCACGAGACTTGGCTCGCGGATCTCGGCTGCCAGTTTGCCGAATCCGCCGCGGAGGCACTGCGTCGTGGCCGCCGCGCCGCTTGAGCCGGCAGCCCACCTCACATGGCCCACATCGCCCTGATTGTCGATGACGATCCGCTCCGCCGCGAGCGGTTTGTTGCGAGCGTGCGTCGACTGTTTGGTGATCTGCCCGGCGTGACGATCGCGGAGGAGCGACACGACTCCCTCGCCTGCGTGTGGGCGACCGGCCCGCGGGCACCGGTGAGCCTGCACCGCGACGCAGACGGTTTCGCCATCCTCATCGGCTACGGCATCGCCGCTGACGGCAGCTGGATCACGGCCCGAGACCTCGTGAGCGACTGGCTCGCTCCCGCCGGTCGGCCACTGGTTCACGACGGCTATCACATGGGCCTGGCCTGGTCGCGCGACCGCGGCCTCGCCGCCGGTGTCGACCCGATGGGGATGTTTCCATTTCAGTGGACGCAGATTGGCACTGGCGCCGACGCGCCGCTGGTCGCTGCCACCACGCCGGCCGCGTTTCACTGCCATCCACGGTTTGAGGCGACGATCGATCGCCGTGGGCTTGCCGGGATCCTGCTCGTGCACGGGCCGCTCGGCAACCGGCCGCTGGTCGCCGGCACGCAGCGATTGTCCAAGGGGCATCTGCTTCGCTGGTCACGCGATCGCGGCGCCGTGGAGCAGGAGGTGTATCGGTTTACAGGCACGCCTCCCCCGGCGGGCGAGACTCCCGCGGAGATGCAGCAGCGGATTCACGACGCCTACGTGTCGGCGATCCGCCGGCACCGACCGCCTGCCGACGACGCCTCGATCCTGCTCTCGGGAGGACTCGATTCGCGACTGGTTGCCGCCACGCTCGCCAGCGAAGGCATCGCGGCCAAGGCGGTCGTCCTCGGACGCGACGACGACTTCGAGGTGATCGCAGCCACGCATGTCGCCCGACGGCTGGGCATGCCGCTAGAGACCGTGTCGACCGAGTTATTCGACGCTGGGTTTCCCGAGCGGACGAACCGAGCGGCTCGCTTTCTGCAAATGACGTCTGCCCCTCCGAATGAAGACTTCGCGGAGGGCCTCGGCCACGTGGAGTCGCTCGGTGAGTATCTCTGGTCTGGTTTGACTTATGACTGGGTCTTCGAGCCGGTGTCGTATGCGGAAGGCCGTGATCCGAAAACGGGTACATGGGCGGTCGAAGGCATGGTCGCGTATATGAATCGCTGGGGCGTGCCAGAGTCGCGGTTGCCCGCCCTGCTGGGCGACGATGGCCCGGCGTTGTGCGACGCACTCGTCGCCGACCTCCGAGCCGACTGCCTCCGCGGGCCTGATCCACCGGAGATCGAGGCCTGCCGGATCCGCTGGGATCAACGGATCCGCAACCACGTGGCGACAGCCTGCCACGGCACGACCTTTCATGCGTGGCCGCTCATGCCGGCGACCGACCGTCACTTCAATGAGGCCGTCTTCGGGCTGCCAGTGCCCGCTTACGACAAACGTGCGATGGAAAAGGCGATCCTTCGCAGGATTCGTCCCGGTCTCTGCGATGTGCCACTCGACGCCAACTCGTTTCGGTTCGACTCGCTAGACGCCGACCGCTCGTGGCTGGGCAAACTCGCGTCATCCGCGCAGAGCCGGCTGCGGCGGCTCTACTGGATGCGGGTGCAGCGGCACGATCCCCGGCGCTACGAGCGGCTGTTCAACGTGGACCATCCGCGGTGGATGGCGGTGCGGCGAAACGTCGAACCGCTGCGGCCACTCCTGCACCACCACCTCGATCAGCGGATCGTGGCGGAACTGCTGCCGCTGCCGGGCGTGCGCACCAACTTTGCCAACCCGGTCAACGCCGGCGGCGCCATCCGCCTGCTGCTCAGCCTGGCCATCGTGCTCGAGAGCCTTGGACGGCCACAACCAGTGATTTCATGAAGTTTTGCCGCAGAGCGACGATCTACGAGCTCGTCGCGGGGTCATCCTGGCGGGAAGCGGCCTGCCCACAAAAAGCCCAGAGCGCAAGCGATGGGTATCCGGGTAGCGACCGCGCCACGAATAGCGCCGCCGTACCGCTCCCGTGCCATTGTGGACGACAGCCTCCATGGGCAAAACGTCCGTCTTTCATGATCATCTGCCGGGATCGAACGCCCCAGCATCCGCAGCAGACGTTGCCCATAGCGCGCAGACTTCGCACTCTGTAGATCACAGTGCTTCTTCCCAGATTTTCCGTAAACGAAGGCCTGCGACTTTTTCGAATAAGAAGAATAAAGCGGTTGTAAAGACGCCTTCCTCCTTTTCGATTAGCTGGATCTTCAGGGAGCGGCCGTTCATCCCGAGCAAGCCAACCCAACGCCTTATCCGGAAAGGTGCCGGCGTCCTGACGCTGATCGCGTGCGCGGCCTTCCCCGCGGTCCTCCGAGCCGAGCGTTTTCAAGACCTTGTCCAAAATCCGGCCGAGGAAGGCGAAAACGTAGTCGTGCCTCGGGTCGACTTTGATCTCAACACCATGTTCGCGCAGGGGCGCGACCCGGCCATCGAGACAGTCGACGAGCAAACCCGAAAAAAGGGGTCCATCCGGGGTTTTCATGGGCAGAGCGGTAAACGGCCGCCGCGCAGGGCGATCACATCTGTGGTCTGGACGGGTTTTGTGGAGCGGGAGCCACCAGGCCTTTGAGCGTCCGCGGGCGAACCAATCCGGCACCGTCTCGATGCGAC